>NZ_BTGS01000004.1:0-220833 GCF_042851395.1 Altererythrobacter sp. MTPC7
TGCGCCCGATACCAGACCGACATAGCCGCTGCCCACCATAGCGATCTTCATTGCCGGGGTCCCTTGCTGGAAGTCTTTCGATTGATCATGACGCGGCCCATTGGCACGCGGATGTTAAGTTAGCGTGTCGCGGTGCTCGATGGAAATCTCGCCATCCTGTTCGACTGCCTGGATATAACGCCGCGTTTCGCCCTCCAGGACGACAGCGGTAAGACGTCCGAACCGGAAGGCGCCCGTATCGATCCCGATCCGGTTGGGACGCTCGTCCACATCCTCGAAAATGGTATGGCCGTGGACAATGATGTGCGGATGCGGTGCGTCATGGGCAAGGAAACGTTCCCTGATCCACAGCAGGTCGCGCCGCTTCTGCTCTTCCAGCGGGACGCCGGGCGTAATGCCGGCATGCACGAACGCAAAGTCGCCCGCGACCACGAATTCCTCGAAGCCCTGCATGAATTTGCGATGCTTCTTGGGGACCAGTTCGTGCAGCCGCTTCTGCAGACTGGAGATCGAGGCGTCGTTATATTCCTTCTTCGGAATACCGTAGCTCAGGATCGTCTCGCGTCCGCCATGTTTTAGGAAATGGCGCAGGACAGCCTTGTCTTCGAAACTCTCAAGGAACATTTCCTCGTGATTGCCGGCCAGTATGCGGACATTGCGTGATTTCTGCCACTGGCGTGCGCCCTCTATGACCTTGCGGCTGTCGGGTCCGCGATCGACCAGGTCGCCCAGCAGGACGACGGTGGTTTCGGCAGGTCCGCTCGCCTTGTCGTCTTCCTCGATGGCTTCGGCGAGCGCTTCGAACAGGTCGTTGCAGCCATGGATGTCACCGATGGCGTACCAGCGCGTCCCTTCGGGGACACTGGCACCCTTCGCGCGTTCGCGGGGGCGGAATAGGGCTTTGAGAGGTTTGATCATGAATTTCGATGCCAGCGCGGTCACGGGCGCTGATAGGCATTGGCGACCTAGAGCGCAAACGCTGTGCAGAGCCTGAACAACGCAGCTGTCACAAAAAAGCAACGGTTCGCCAGCGAGGAGAAAAGCTGTGCACCGAAATCTTGTGCGGCGCAGCAAACCTGTGCACAAAAGCAACGTCTCGAGTGAGAATCACGCACTAATAAACCGCGTGGCCGCTCGTACGCAGGTGGGACGAAGCACAACCCCAAGCTCCAGGAGCGAGTCATGCTTACGTCCATTCGCGGTTTTTCCGCATCGTCCGCAATCGCGGCAACTCTTTTTCTCGCCGCGCCTTCGATGGCGCAGTCCGTCGTCAATCCGGCCGAAGAGGTCGATGAAGGCAGCAGCAGCGGTCTGTCCGTCTCGGCAAATGTCGCGCTGACCAGCGAATACCGGTTCCGCGGCGTCGACCTTTCCGGCGGCGAACTGGCGATCCAGGGCGGCGTCGATGTCGCCCATGACAGCGGCTTCTATGTCGGTACGTGGGCATCCAGCCTCGACGAGCAGACGGTCGGCTACGGCAGCACCGAACTCGACGTCTATGGTGGATGGTCGGGCAACCTGACCGACGGCCTTGCCGCGGATGTCGGTGTGATCGGTTACCTCTATCCCGACGCCGGCCCGGGCGATTTCGATTACATCGAGGTCTACGGCTCGCTCGGCTACACGCTCGGCCCTGCCGAAACGACTGTCGGCATCGCCTATGCGCCCGAGCAGGATTCGCTCGGCGGCGACGACAATTTCTACATCTATGGCGATGTGGGCGTGGGAATCCCGAACACGCCGATCACACTGACCGGCCATCTTGGCTATACCGATGGTTTCCTGACCTTCACCAATGACGGGAAAGCGTTCGACTGGTCGATCGGGGCCGAAGCCGCGATTGCGGGCACCCCGCTGACGGTGGGCGCAGCCTATGTCGGCGCGGAAGGCGACATTCCGGCAGGTGCGTATGATTTCGTCGACGACGCTTTCGTCGTCACGCTGAGCGCCAGCTTCTAAACGAAGCCAGCGATACTTTCCGGATGGGCGGTCTCTTGTGAAAGGGGCCGCCCCTTCTTTATGGCGCTTCCATGGCCAGATTTCTCCACACCATGATCCGCGTCGCCGATCCCGATGCCGCGGTCCAATTCTTCCGGCTGATCGGCCTGGAAGAAACCCGCCGTTCCGATAGCGAGGGCGGACGCTACACGCTGATCTTCATGGCTGCCCCGGGGCAGGAGGGCGTGGCGGAACTGGAGCTGACCTATAACTGGCCGCCGGAAGACGGAAGCGAGCCCGAGGTCTATGACGGTGGCCGCAATTTCGGCCATCTCGCCTACCGGGTGGAGAATATCTACGAGACCTGCCAGCGCCTGATGGATGCGGGCGTCACGATCAACCGTCCGCCGCGCGACGGGCACATGGCCTTCGTCCGCTCGCCCGACGGGATTTCCATCGAACTGCTGCAGGAAGGCTACCTGGATCCCCAGGAGCCGTGGTCCAGCATGGAAAACACCGGCAGCTGGTAAGACCGACCGTATCGCGGCATTCGCTCCGGGGTTTGTCGCCTACGGTTCGACGAACTCGGTCGGCTCTTCGGGATGCGTCGTGGTCAGGCGCAGGACGGTATAGCCCACGATGGCGGAGATGATCGATCCGCCAAGAATGCCGATCTTCGCCTCGTCGATGAACGTCCTGTTCCCGTCGAACGCCAGGCCGCTGATGAACAGCGACATGGTGAAACCGATGCCGCACAGGATGGTGATACCCCAGATTTCCACCCAGTTCGCACCCTCCGGCGCCTTGGCGATCTTCAGCTTCACCGCTGCAAAGATGATGCCGAAAATGCCGATCTGCTTGCCCAGGAAAAGGCCAGCGGCAATCGCGATGGGTAGCGGGGCGAGGATTTCCTCCATGCCCATGCCAGACAGGTTCACGCCTGCATTGGCGAAACCGAAGATCGGAACGACGAGATAGGCGCTCCAGGGGGCGAGGCCGTGCTCCATCTTCTCCAGCATGGAATGCCCGGTCTTGTCGCGCATGGGAATGGTCAGAGCGGCGACAACGCCCGCGATGGTCGCGTGAACGCCCGAGAACAGGACGGCCACCCAGAGAACGAGCGAGACGAGAACGAAGGGCCACATCCGGCTGACGCCGAAGCGGTTCATGGCGACCATTACCCCGAAAACGACCACCGAGATGGCCAGCCACATTACCTTGATATTGGCGGTGTAGAAGGCGGCGATGACCAGAACCGCGCCGATGTCGTCGACGATTGCGACCGTCAGCAGGAACAGGCGAAGCGAGGCCGGCACCCTGCTTCCCAGGAGGCCGAGGACGCCCATTGCAAACGCGATGTCCGTTGCTGCCGGAATGGCCCAGCCGCGCAGGAGCTGCGCGTCGCCGCCGATCAAACCGACATAGACCAGTGCCGGCACGGCCATGCCGGCCGCAGCCGCCATGATCGGCAGGCGCCGCTGTTCGGGCGAAGCCAGCTGTCCGCAGATCAGCTCGCGCTTCACCTCCAGCCCGACGACGAAGAAGAAAATCGCCATCAGGCCGTCATTGATCCACAGGTGCAGATCGTCGAGCTTCGGGATCGGCGTCCAGGACAGCTTGCCGTAGAAAAGCTGTTCATAGGCCCCGGCCAGCGGGGAATTCGCCACCAGCATGGCTGCCGCCGCGACCAGGATCAGGAGAACACCCGCAGAGGCGTCGCTGACGAACAGTGCGCGGACGGGTGCGAAGGCACGGGCGATAGGTTTGCGGATCGGTCTCAACATCGTTGCTGCCTTTTCCGCAAAGTTACCGGCGTTGCAAGGGCGACCTCGTCTGGTTAGCGTCGTTGCGGGATATAAAGGGGGTCGCACTATGGAACTTGCCGGCTACACGGCCGGGCAATGGCTCGTGCTGGTGCAGCACGAGTTGCTGCTGTTCACGGGTCTGATGTTCCTTGCCGGAGCGATCGACGAATGGGCGGTCGACCTCCTCTGGCTATGGAAAAAGGCGACGGGGAAACTCGATACGCCGCGACTTTCCCACGGTTTCGAAAAATCGTCCGACGCGGCTCGCGGTGCCGCAGTCTTCATTCCCGCCTGGGCGGAGGCAGACGTCATCGGCCTGACCATCCGGCACATGCTGGCTGTCTGGCCTCATCCCTCGCTGAGAATTTACGTCGGTTGCTATCCCAACGATCCCGATACGCTGGCCGCGGCGTCGCAGGCCGCCGGGCGCGATCCGCGAGTTCGGCTCGTGCTGACGGAAGAGCCGGGCCCCAGCACGAAGGCATCGTGTCTCAACCGCCTGTACCGCGCGCTGCTGGATGACGAGAGGCGCGGCGCTGCCCCGGCGGCGTGCATCATCCTGCACGATGCCGAAGACATGGTGGACCGGGCCGCGCTTCCTCTTATCCAGGCTGCGATGGGCGGCGCGGATTTCGTGCAACTGCCCGTGCTGCCCGCGCCGCAACCCGTCTCCCGCTGGATCGGCAGTCATTATTGCGAGGAATTTGCCGAGGCACATGCCAAATCGATGCCTGTCCGCGATGCTCTCGGGGCGTCCATTCCCTCGGCAGGCGTGGGATGCGGGATTGACCGCAAATGGCTTGGCCGACTGGCGGCGCAGCGCGGAAATAGCCTACCGTTTGCAGCGGACAGCCTGACGGAGGATTACGAACTCGGTCTGACCCTGCACGAGTTGGGGGCCGAATGCCGTTTCCTGCGCGTACGTTCGGCGAGTGGTCACCTCGTTGCCACGCGCGCCTGCTTTCCCGCCAACCTCTTGGCCGCCGTTCGGCAGAAGACGCGGTGGGTCAACGGTATCGCCCTGCATGGCTGGGACCGCACGGGCTGGGGACGTTCCCCGTCGGAGATCTGGATGCGCGTTCGGGATCGCCGGGGGCCGATGACGGCTTTCGTGACCGCGCTGGCATATCTCCTTTTGATCCTGGTAGCGGCAGGCCAGATGGCGGCATGGGCCGGTTATGGAGAGCCGTTGCAACTGACCCCGGTGCTGCGATGGCTCCTGCTGGTAAACGCGGCGGCGCTTGCGTGGCGTGCGGTGTTCCGGTTCGCGTTTACCGCGCGCGAATATGGTGTGCTGGAAGGGATGAGGGCGGTGGGCCGCATTCCTTTATCAAATATCATCGCGATCATGGCAGGCCGGCGGGCATGTTTTGCATACTGGCGCGCTCTTCGCGGCGCAGGGGTCGTGTGGGACAAGACGGACCATGCCGGGCACCCCAGCATGGATGACGAAGGCCGCTTCGCACGAGGCGCAGCATGAGGACTGCGGCCTCGGCGCGCAGCGGTCGTCCATTGATGGCGCTGGCGGTCCTGCTGTGTCTGTGGACTGCCGTGAGGGCGTCTCTCTGGCAGTCCCCGTTCCCTGTCTCCTTGCCCGACCTGCCTGTGCGCGGCCTGGACCTTCCGGACCTGATCGCGGCGAAATCCCCTGTTTCCACTTCCGCGAGAAAAGTTGAAGTCTTTGCCGAAAGCGCCGCTGAGCCTTTCCGTTTCGCGACGGCAGGAGACGTGTTGGGGGGTTGGCAAGCGGATGGATTGGCCGGTTCTGACAGTGATTACGTGGCCGAAGCGGATCGAGGCGGGCTGAGCAACGCGTTGCTCGCGGCATCCGCGAACCATCAGATCCTGTTTGCAGCCGGGCTTTCCCGGATTCCTTCGACTACGGACCTGCTGGGCATGCTGGCGAGCCGGAAAGAAGCACGCGCGTGGATTCCTGCCGCAGATCTTCGGTCGGCTGCAACGCGGAAGCGCTGGAGCCTGGACGGATGGGCCCTGTGGCGCGGAAATTCGGCGAGCGAGACGACAATAGCCGGTCCGCGTCCCAGCTACGGCGCCAGCCAGGTGGGGGCCGTCCTGCGTTACAGACTAGCCTCTGCCAGTGACCATGAACCCGCCGCTTTCCTTCGCGCGACTCGTGCGCTTTTCGCCGAAGGCGAGACCGAATTGGCCGCCGGGCTGAGTGCGAAGCCCGCCGCGCGATTGCCCTTGAGGGCACATGCCGAAATCCGCACGACTGTTCGCGCAAGAAGCACGGAAATCCGTCCCGCGGTCTTCCTGACCACCCAGATTGCGCCCATCAGGCTACCGGGGAAGATGAAGGCCACGCTCTATGCCCAGGGTGGGTATGTCGGAGGCGACTTCGCAACGCCGTTCGCCGATGGACAGGCAAGGGTCGATCGTTCGGTCGCTCGTTTCGACCTGGGGAAGGTCAGCGCCGGCGAAGTGAGGATCGGTGCAGGCGCATGGGGAGGCGCCCAGAAAGGGGCGGCGCGGCTCGACGTCGGTCCTTCCGCGACGATAACGCTCGATAGCGCTCCCGTGCCTGCCAGCCTTTCGCTGGACTACAGGGTACGGGTGGCAGGGGATGCAGAGCCGGGTTCAGGTCTCGCGGTCACGCTTGCGACCAGCTTCTGATCGACGGCTGGTCGGGCAGGAATGCCGAACGAATTACCCGGATACGAAGGCGTGAACGCTTCCCACCGCATCATGGCTAAGCTAGTCACGTCGCTGAGCTCATGGATGTCTACCTCCCTATCGCCAATCTCTCGGTCGACGGCATTGTCATCGTCGCGCTTGGCGCGCTGACGGGGATATTGTCGGGCCTGTTCGGTGTTGGCGGAGGCTTCCTGACGACGCCGCTGCTGATCTTCTACGGCATCCCGCCAACGGTCGCCGCGGCCTCCGCCGCCACACAGGTCACCGGCGCCAGCGTTTCGGGCGTTCTTGCCCATGCGCGGCATGACGGAGTGGATTACCGGATGGGCGCGGTCCTTGTCGGGGGCGGTATCCTGGGCGCGGTCTTCGGCGCGCTCCTGTTCCGCTTCTTCCAGTCGGTCGGACAGATCGATGTCGTCATCAACGTGCTCTACGTCCTCATGCTTGGCACGATCGGCGGGCTGATGCTGCGGGAATCGCTCGAATCGATCGTCGCCAGAAGGCAGGGGCAGAAGCCTGTCGCCCGCCGCCGCCGCCACCACCCGCTGGTTGCAGCCTTGCCCTATCGCTGGCGGTTCTATCGCTCGGGCCTGTACATCTCGCCACTAGCGCCGCTTATCCTCGGGACGCTCATCGGCATCCTGACAATGCTGATGGGTGTGGGAGGCGGTTTCATGCTGGTCCCTGCCATGCTCTACATTCTGGGGATGAGCGGGCAGGTCGTCGTGGGCACCAGCCTCTACAACATCCTGTTCGTAACCATCGCCACCACCATGATCCACGCGCTGACGACCAAGGCGGTCGACCTGGTGCTGGCCGCATTGCTGCTGCTGGGATCGGTGCTGGGCGCGCAGTTCGGGACGCGCATCGCCTTTCGCCTGAAACCGGACCTGCTGCGCGTCGTCCTGTCGACCATCGTGCTGCTCGTTGCGCTGCGGATGCTCTACGGGCTGGGCGTGCAGCCGGACGAGATCTATTCCGTGGTGCCGCTATAATGCGCTTGCTGGCGATCATACTCGCGGTTCTTGCCTTCGCCGCCCCTGCCTCGGCGCAGCGCGACCCGATCCTGGTCCCCGAAGTGTCGCAGGACGAGGTACAGGTACGGCAGGGGTTCACCGGGACCGAATTGCTGCTGTTCGGCGCGGTGCTCGACCCTTCCGGCATGCGGGCGGCACGCGATTACGATATCGTGGTCGTCCTGAAAGGGCCGTCCTTCCCCATCCGGGTGCGCGAGAAAGAGCAGATCGGCGGTATCTGGATCAATGCGGAGGACACCGCATTCCGCTCCGCACCGAGCTATTTCGCAGTGGCATCCTCGTCGCCCATCGGTTCCATCGTGGACGAGCGAACGGCCGCCATCTTCGAATTCGGAACGGACTTCATCCAGCTTTCGCCTACCGGCGTCATCGACCCGGCAGAACAGATGCGTTTCCGCGACGGGCTGGTCGACCTGCGCACGCGGCAGGGCCTGTTCAGCCAGGACAGCGGCGGCGTCGAGGTGCGCGAGGGCGTGCTTTACCAGGCGAGGATCGACCTGCCCTCGAGCGTGCAGACCGGCATCTATACCGCGGAAACCTTCGCAGTGACCGACGGCCGCGTCGTTGCCTCGGCGGTCGCCCGGGTAGAGGTTCGCAAGGTCGGCTTCGAGCGGCTGGTCGAGACATTCTCCCAGGCTCAGCCTTTCTTCTACGGTCTGGTGGCCATCTTCCTGTCGGTCGGAATGGGCTGGCTGGCCGGGCGACTGTTCTCGAACAGCTAGGGCCGGATTGCCTTCGTTGACGCAATCTTAACCCTGAACGTCATAGCTCGTCCTGCACATTACTACGGGGCGCAAAGATGACGGACATGGCCAGACACGAGTTCGCAAGCGACGACACGGCCGCACATTCTGGCGGGGAAGCTGCACCTTCTCCCGGCAATGCGATGCAGCCGATCGGTGTCGTTCTGGAAATTGCCGGTTCCGGCTCGCAGATCGCGCTCGATCTCCAGCGGCTCAACGAATGCATGGCGGACGACGATCCGTCCATCGCGCTGGCCGGACAGGTCGGCAGCCAGATCAAGATCCGCGTCGGTAACAGCTGGCTGCTGGCCAGCGTCCGCAACCAGCGACAGGACCGGCGGCAGGGCGGCGGCGTCCTCGCCAACATCGATTTCCTGGGCGAAGGGCTGGAGGAGAAGCTGACCGGCCGCATCCATTCGTTCCGGCGCGGCGTCACGCGGTATCCCGTCCCGGGCGCGCTGATCTATCCCGCGACGACCGCCGATCTTCGCCAGATCTACGCCAGCGATGGCCGTTCCAACATCCAGATCGGCACGGTCTATCCGACCAAGGACATTCGCGCGGGCATCTATATCGACGCCATGCTGGGCAAGCACTTCGCTCTGCTCGGGTCGACCGGTACCGGCAAGTCGACCAGTGCCGCGCTGATCCTGCACCGCATCTGCGAAGCCGCGCCGCAAGGTCATGTCCTGATGATCGACCCGCACGGCGAATATTCCGCTGCGTTCAAGAATACGGGCGTCATCCTCGACGTGTCGAACCTGCAGATGCCGTACTGGCTGCTGAATTTCGAGGAACACTGCGAAGTGCTCCTGACGAGCCAGGGCAACGAACGACAGGTCGATGCCGATATCTTGGCGAAATGCCTGCTGAAGGCGCGGTACAAGAACCGCCTGGCCGAACAGATGGGCAAGATTACCGTCGATTCGCCGATCCCCTATCTCCTGTCCGATCTCTCAGCCGCGATCGCGGACGAAATGGGCAAGCTGGACAAGGCCACCGACACCGCGCCATTCATGCGCCTGCGGACCAAGCTGGACGAACTTAAAAGCGATCCGCGTTACCAGTTCATGTTCTCCGGCATGCTGGTCGGCGACACGATGGCCGAATTCATTTCCAGGATTTTCCGCATGCCCGGCGATGGCAAGCCGATCGCGATCATCGACGTTTCAGGCGTTCCGTCCGACATCACCTCGACCGTGGTCGCGGTGCTCAGCCGGCTGGTGTTCGACTTCGCCATCTGGGGCCGCGAGGAACAGACCCGGCCCATCCTGCTGGTGTGCGAGGAAGCCCATCGTTACGTGCCGAACGAGGCCAATGCCGATGGCTCCAGTGTCGGCAACATCCTGTCGCGCATCGCGAAGGAGGGCCGGAAATACGGAATCTCGCTGGGCCTCATTACCCAGCGTCCCTCCGACCTTGCCGAAGGGGTCCTGTCGCAGTGCGGCACGATCATCTCGATGCGTCTGAACAACGACCGGGACCAGGCCTTCGTGAAAGCCGCCATGCCGGAAGGCGCGCGTGGTTTCCTCGATTCCATTCCGGCGCTCCGCAACCGCGAATGCATCATCTGCGGTGAAGGCGTTGCGATTCCGATCCGCGTGGCTTTCGACAATCTGGAGGAATCCAAGCGACCCGCTTCGGAAGATCCCAGCTTCGTCGAGCTCTGGCGCGACCGGGGCGAGGGCGAAGAGGCCGTGCGCCGCGTCGTCAATCGCTGGCGTTCGCAGGGAAGTTGACCTTGTCTTGACCCTGCGGGCGGGCACGTCCGTGCCCCTTGCTTCCTCGCTCATGCGCCCTAACGGGCACATCGCTGTGGACGCGCGGTCGAGCTTGCGGGCCCTTGCTGCCCCGAATGATTGCAGGCCATCGGACCAACGCTCTGTTCCGACGTGCGACCAGCGCGCCGCGAGGGCGACCGCCCGCCCCGAGATGCTCGGCGCGAAGCGTCGAAACGGCATCGAGGACGAACCGACGGAGGTCGGTTCGACAGATAAACTAAGTGCCGCGTGTGTCGCCGAACAGGTGAATGTGCAGTCGATCGCTCAGCCGGTATCCGTGCTTCAGGCATAGCGGCACGAGCCATTCTTCCCGCTCGCGCAGGGTGCGGCTGTCCGTGCCTTCCGGCATCAGGAAGATGCGTCCCGGCGGAATGGCATGGGCACGCTGGAGGGCTGCCACCTCGACCAGGTCGTCCGGCTGCGCGATCACGAACTTGAAGAAAGCGCGCGGGTCCAGCGCATAGGCATCCAGCCGCTCGGCAATCAGGGCAAGTTCAGCCGGGTTGCCGGAATGGGCCAGCTTGGGGCTAACATTGTACTGGTCGATATGGATGTCGAGCCGGGCAGGGGCGGCGATCGTGCCGTTCGTTTCGATCTCGAACGTCATGTCCGGCAGCGATTCGGCCAGCCCGGCCAGTGCCGGGGCCTGCAGCAACGGTTCGCCGCCGGTAACGACCAGTCGTTTCTGACCGAGTGCCATGATCCGTTCGGCCACCTCTGCGATGGCCAGCGTCCGCTGGTTGGCCTTCCGATCGAACACCCTGCCATCGCGGTGCGGCCTCCCGTCGCCTTCGAAATGCCAGGTATAGGCCGTGTCGCACCATTTGCAGGCGAGGTTGCAGCGCGACAGGCGCATGAACGCGACAGGCATGCCTGCGCTGGGCCCTTCGCCCTGCACGCTGGCGAAGATTTCCGGCCTGCCATCATCGTCGGTGGCAAGGACTAGCTGCGGCATCTCACCCCAGCCGCGCCAGTGCGGCGGTCAGGCGCTGGACCTCGCCCGCGTGATGGGCATGGTCGGCGCGCGCTTTCTCGACCGCCTCCGGTTTCGCGCGGTCGACGAAGTTTGGATTGCCCAGCCGCTTGTCGAGGCTGGCAACTTCCTTTTCGCTCGCTTCCAGCGCCTTGGCGATGCGGGCCTTTTCCGCGTCGATGTCGATGACGCCTTCCAACGGTACGGTCAGGACATCGCTGCCGGCGGTCACCTGCATGGCCGGACCGTCGGGGGCGGGGCCGGCGGTGACGGGCACCAGGCGGGCCAGCCGTTCGATGGCGGCGCTGCTGCGCTCCAGCACGCCTGCCGCAGTTTCGGTAGGATTGTCGATGAAGGCGGGCAGTTTCGTGCCCGGCGAAATGCCCAGTTCGTTCTTCGCGCTGCGAACGGCCGTGGTCAGGTCGATCACCCAGTCGATGGCATCGGTCGCCTGTTTGCTGACGCTGGCGTTCGGCTCGGGCCACTTGGCGGTAATCAGCGGATAATCTGCGCGGTCGCGGCCGTTGACCTCGCCCTGTTTCGACCACAGCTCTTCGGTGATAAAGGGCATGAAGGGGTGCAGCATGACCAGGATCTGGTCCAGCGCCCAACCGGCGACGGCGCGCGTTTCGGTGGCTGCATCTTCGCTTGCACCTTCTGCGAACACGGGCTTGATCAGTTCCAGGTACCAGTCGCAGAACCGGTCCCATACGAAGTGGTAGATCGTGTTGGCAGCGGCATCGAAGCGCAGGTCCGCCATGGCCTCGTCCAGCTTGCGGACGGTTTCGGAAACCTCACCGATGATCCACTGGTTGGCGGCAAGCCGGGCCTGCGGAGCCTCCAGCGTGTCGCTCGCACCGATGCCGTTGGACTGGCAGAAGCGGGTGGCGTTCCACAATTTCGTCGCGAAGTTGCGGTAGCCCTCGACCCGCTTGTCATCCATCTTGATGTCGCGGCCCTGGCTTTCCATCGCCGCCATGAAGAAGCGCAGCGCGTCGGCACCATACTGGTCGATCAGGCCCAGCGGGTCGACGACATTGCCCTTGGACTTGCTCATCTTCGAGCCGTCTGCCGCACGCACCAGTCCATGCAGGTAGAGGCGCGGCCATGGTGCCTGCCCGGTGTTGTAATTGCCCATCATCATCATGCGGGCATCCCAGAAGAACAGGATGTCGAAGCCGGAGACGAGCAGGCTGTTGGGATAGTGCTTTTCGGCAAGCGCGGTCTTCTCCGGCCAGCCGAGCGTGGCGGAGGGCCACAGCGCGCTGGAGAACCACGTGTCGAGCACGTCGGAGTCCTGCGTAAGAGCGACGCCTTCGCCGGCCTGAGCCTGCGCGTCGGCTTCGGACAACGCGACATAAACTTCGCCATCGTCGCCATACCAGGCCGGGATCCGGTGCCCCCACCAAAGCTGGCGGCTGACGCACCACGGCTGGATGTTCTCCATCCAGTTGAAGAACGTCTTCTCCCAAGTCTTGGGGACGATCTCGACCTCGTCCGATTTCACCTGCGCGATCGGTTTCTCAGCGAGCTTCGCGGCATCGACATACCACTGGTCGGTCAGCCAGGGTTCGATCACCACGCCGCCGCGGTCGCCGAAGGGCGTCGCGATCTGGCGCGGCTCGGCGTCGAGTTCGACGTCTTCGCCCTTCTTCGTCTTCGCCTTGTGCGGGATGAGGTGGCCGCTTTCCTTCAGGCGCTTGACCACCAGTTCGCGGGCGCCCCCCTCACTATTGGCGCCTTCGCCGGCAATTTTCTCGGCGCGGAAACGGTGCAGGCCGATGAATTCGTCCGGCACCAGACCGTCGGCGGTCTGGCAGACATTGGCCTCGCTATCGAGCATGTTCAGCATGTCGGCAGGCGCGATACCGGCGCGCTTGCCGACCTCGAAATCGTTGAAATCGTGCCCCGGCGTGATCTTCACCGCGCCGCTGCCGAGTTCGGGATCGGCGTGTTCGTCCGCCACGATGGGCACGCGGCGGCCGGTAATGGGCAGGATCACGTGCTTGCCCACCACGCTGGCATAGCGTTCGTCTGTCGGATGCACGGCCACCGCCATGTCGGCCAGCATCGTCTCGGGCCGAGTGGTCGCGACCTCTATGTAATCGCGCCCATCTGCCAGCGTGACGCCGTCTT
Organism: Altererythrobacter sp. MTPC7; assembly: GCF_042851395.1. Classification (NCBI taxonomy): domain Bacteria; kingdom Pseudomonadati; phylum Pseudomonadota; class Alphaproteobacteria; order Sphingomonadales; family Erythrobacteraceae; genus Altererythrobacter; species Altererythrobacter sp. MTPC7. The sequence goes on from NZ_BTGS01000004.1 coordinate 13,069, forward strand.
CCAGCGGATAGCGCAAGTGCCAGAAACTGCCGGCAATCGTCTGCGTCTCGACTTCCAGGTCGGATATCGCGGTCTTCAGCTTGGGGTCCCAGTTCACCAGCCGCTTGTCGCGGTAGATGAGCCCGTCATTATAGAGATCGACGAAGGTCTTCAGCACCGCGTTCGAGAAGTGCTCGTCCATGGTGAACTGTTCGCGCGACCAGTCCATCGAACAGCCCAGGCGGCGCAGCTGGCGCGTGATCGTGCCGCCGCTTTCCTCCTTCCATTCCCAGACTTTCTTCACGAAGTCTTCGCGGCTGTAATTCGTGCGCTTGTCCCCTTTGGCCTCCAGCTGGCGCTCGACCACCATTTGCGTGGCGATGCCGGCATGGTCGGTCCCCACGACCCACAGCGCGTCCTTGCCCCGCATCCGTTCGTAACGGATCACGATGTCCTGCAACGTATTATCGAGCGCATGGCCGATATGGAGCGAGCCGGTTACGTTCGGCGGAGGATTGACGATCGTATAGGGTTCCGCGTCCGGGCGGTCCGGGCGGAAGAGGCCGTTTTCTTCCCAATGGGAATACCAGCGCGCCTCGATGGACGCGGGATCGAACGTGGTGGGCAGGGATGATGTCATGTGTGTCGGGCTCGCTGATGCTCGCTGTCGGGACCGGAACCGGAATTGGATGGCGCGGCTTTGCCAGCGCCCGATAACGGGTGCAAGCACAACGGTTTTCTGTGCCAATTCCCCTTGTGGCAGCGAGAGAATGGAAGCATAGATTCCCGAAGATGCGGGAATGGGCACAACTTCAGGTCGATACGGGCGATGACGGGGCGCAGCGCGTGGCCGTATCGGGCCCGCTGACGATTTCCTCCATCGCCCTGATCGACAGCCAGTTCCGCGCTCTGGAAGGCGACGTCGCCTCCATCGACCTGTCGGGCGTGACCGATATGGACACGATCGGTGCCTGGACCGTGCACCGCGCGTGCAAGCGGCTGGGAACGGAAATCATCGGCCCCAGCGACAAGGCAAGCAATCTCATCGAAACGGTGGCTTCCGCCGCCAGCGACGCCCCCATGGCGCCAGAACGCCTGCCGGTGGTGGAGCGGGTGCTGGTCGAAGTGGGCGACAAGACGCGCAATGCGTGGGCCGGCACGAAGTCGGTCGTCGGGTTCCTTGGCGTGGTCCTTATCGCGATGAAAGACATTCTTCGCCACCCCAGCCGTTTCCGCACGAAAGCGGTGGTGCACCAGCTGGAACTGGTGGGCGTATCCTCGCTCCCCATCATCGGGCTGATGAGCTTCCTGATCGGTATCGTCGTCGCCCAGCAGGGCGCCGCTCAGCTCGCCCAGTTCGGGGCGGAAACGCTGACGATCAACCTGACGGGCCGTCTCGCCACCCGCGAGCTAGGTGTGCTGATGACCGCCATTATGGTCGCGGGCCGCTCGGGCAGCGCGTTTGCCGCGCAGATCGGCACAATGAACCTGACCGAAGAAATCGACGCCATGCGCACCATCGGGGTCGATCCGGTCGAAGCGCTGGTGATCCCGCGTATCCTGGCCGCCGTGTTCATGATGCTGCTGCTGGGCTTCTTCTCGATCGTCCTGGTGATCGTGGGCGGTGCGACCATCTCCTCCGTGACGCTGGGCATCCCGTTCTTCACCTTCCTCGAGAGAATCCAGGAAGTCGTGCCGACCTACGATCTGTGGGTCGCGCTGATCAAGGCTCCGGTCTTCGGCCTGATCGTGGCGATGGCAGGCTGTTACCAGGGCATGCAGGTCGAAGGGAATTCGGAAGAAGTCGGCACCCGCACGACCAAGGCGGTGGTGCAGGCGATCTTCGCAGTCATCGTGCTCGATGCGTTCTTCGCCGTCTTCTTCACCGAGCTGGGCTGGGCGTGATGTCGGACGAACGCAGCATCGAGGAAATGGACGAAGCCGCCCTCGACGTCATTCCCGAGCTTTACCAGGGCGAACATCCCATCGTCGTCGAAGGGCTGGTGAACCAGTTCGGCGACTTCCGCATCCACGACGAGCTGGACCTGAAGGTCAATCGCGGTGAAATCCTTGGCGTCGTCGGGGGATCGGGCACGGGCAAGTCTGTCCTTATGCGCTCGATAATCGGGTTGCAGACCCCGCGCGCCGGGCGGATCGAGGTGCTGGGGACGGATGTCACCGCCGCAGAGGACGACGAGGATATCGATATCCGCAGCCGCTGGGGCGTCCTGTTCCAGAGCGGGGCGCTGTTCAGCACGCTGACGGTGGGCGAGAATGTCGAGGTTCCTCTGAAGCAGTTCTATCCCGAATTGCGGCCCGAACTTCGCAAGCAGATCGCCCGCTACAAGGTGCTTCTGTCGGGCCTGCCGGAAGAAGCCACCAGCAAATATCCTAGCGAACTGTCCGGCGGGATGAAGAAACGCGCCGGGCTTGCCCGGGCACTGGCGCTCGACCCGCAGCTCCTGTTCCTGGACGAGCCTACGGCCGGCCTCGATCCCGTCGGTGCAGCAAAGTTCGACCGGTTGACGCGCGAACTGGCCGATACGCTTGGCCTGACGGTGTTCCTCATCACCCACGACCTTGATACGCTGCACGCCATATGCGACCGGGTCGCCGTGCTGGCGGACAAGAAAGTGATCGCGGTGGACTCGATCCCCAATCTGATCGCGCTCGACCATCCGTGGATCCAGGAATATTTCAACGGACCGCGTGGCCGGGCAGCTGCCGGCGGGTACGAGAAATCGTGACTAACATCATGAAACAGCACAATTGCCAGACCGGCGAGGGACGGGCATAGCGGGGAACGATGGAAACGCGGGCAAATCATCTGTGGGTCGGGGCGGTTACCTTGCTGCTCCTCGCCGCGCTCGCTGCCGGGATCGTCTGGCTCGCGCGGCTGAACGAAACCAGCCGGCAGGAATATGAAATCCTGTTCGAACAGTCGGTCGAGGGTCTCGCCAGGGGCTCAACCGTGACCTATGCCGGCGTGCCTGTGGGACAGGTACGGGACATCTATCTCGAACCGGCCTCCGACGACCGCAGGGACCGTGTGGGCGTCCTGATCGAGATCAACGAGAGCGTGCGGATCTTCTCCGACACGGCGGCCACGCTCAGGGCCAGCCTGACGGGCGTATCGACCATCCAGCTCGAACGCCTGACGCGTGAGGAAGCGCGCGATGCCGGGGTTACGGCGATCTATGTCCTGAACCCGGAAGAGAGCGAGGAACCGCCGCAGATCATCGCCCGAGAAGGCGGTATCGGAGCGATCCTGGCCAGCGTGCCCGACATCCTCGACAAGACGGAAACTACGGTGGAGCGGCTGAACCAGTTGCTGGCGGTGGAGAACCAGGACCGGATCATGGGCCTGGTCGACAATACCAGCCGCCTGTCCAACAACCTTGCCGACAGCGCGCCGGAACTGCAACGCACCCTGCGCCAGATGCAGGGCACGCTGCGAGAGGCGGAAGGCGCGCTCGCCCAGTTCGAGAATACGCTGGCTTCGGCGGACAGCCTGCTGGGGCAGGAAGGCACCGCGCTGGCGCAGGACCTGCGCACGACGCTTGGCAGCGCGAGAACGGCAGCGGACAGCCTGTCGTCCACGCTGGAACAGGCCAATCCCGCGATCGAGCAACTCAACAGCTCTACCTTGCCGGCAGCCAACGCCACCTTGCGCGATCTCCAGTCGACCAGCCGCGCCCTGCGCCAGGTGACCGAACGGATCGAAAGCGAAGGCGCGACCAGCATCATCGGATCGCCCAAATTGCCGGATTACGAACCGTGAGAGTGACCATGACATCCACCCAGACGCAGCAGCAACGTGGTTTGCGCTCGGCAGTATGCGGCTCGCGCGCCCTTCTTGCGGGACTCGCCGCCCTGTCGCTCTCGGGCTGCATCAGCATTGGCGGGGAAGCGCCGGAAATGCTGCTGACCCTGACGCCGCAAAGCACGCTTGCCGCGGGCCCCGGCCCCAGCGGGCAGGCGGCCAGCGCTCTCCTGATCGAGGAACCCGATGCCGAGCAGCGCATCGCGGTTACCCGCGTGCCCGTGCAGGTCGATGGCTCCAGCGTCGCCTATCTGACCGGTGCGGAATGGGTGGAGCGGCCTGCCCGGCTGTTCCGCCGCCTGCTGGCGGAAACCGTGCGCGCACGCTCGGGCAGGCTGGTGATGGAGCGCGACGATTCCTCCGTTGTCCCGGGCGAAACGCTGCGCGGAACGCTGCGCCAGTTCGGATATGATGCCGCTGGCCGCAGTGTCACCGTTACCTTCGACGCAGTGCGCCGGACCCGGGACGGCACGCTGCAGACCCGCCGCTTCACCGCGACGGAGCAGAATGTGGAGCCGGAAGGCATTGTCGCCGGGGCGGCGCTCAACCGTTCTGCGAACCGGGTGGCACAAGAGGTGGCGGACTGGATCGGCTGACGTAAGCTGGACCGGTTCCTGCGAACAGGGCGGGGCTTGTCGCCCTTATGCCTTCAGGAGTTCGAGGAAGCGGAAGGCGGTCAGGAACGCCTGTTTCTTTTCCTCGCGCACTGCCTCTGCCTCTGCATCGCGGCCCCAGATTTCCGCCTGCATGTCTTCTTCAAGATTGGCTGCATGCCACAGCGCGGCCGGATCGGCCCCGTCCTCCAGAGCAGTCAGCGCCACGCACAGCGATGCGGCCAGCGAGGCGAGCGTGAGGGTGGCGGCTAGCGTAAATGGGTCCAGTTCATCGAGCCGGCGGCGCAGCGCCGCCATCGTCGCATCAGGCTGGCGGGCATGGACGATGCCGGCCACGCGTTCGAATGCGATATTTTCTCTCGATTCAAGCGCCGTGACCAACGGTTCCCAGATTGTATCCTGCCGCCGGGCCAGCGCTTCGCCCGGTGCGGCGCGATAGCAGAGCGTATCTGTCTCGGCGAAAGCCAGCGATTTCGAGACGGCATCTTCCTCTCCGCTCGCCACGCGGTCGATCGAGTAATCCGTCAGATCGCGAAGGGGGAAACTGCGAGGGTCGATTTCCTCACCCTGTGCGGACCATTCCGCTGCCATTGCTTCTGCCAGCGCCCGGCTGGGGACGATCTGCGGCTTCAGGGCCTGCGTCTTGACGGCTCGCCCGTCGAGCGTGACCTGCCAGCCGCCTCCGGCCCGCAGCACATCCGTTTCGCGCCAGAAACGCTTCATGAATCCATTTTCTTCCACTGACGCGTCAGGACCCACGGCAGGGCGAAGAATTCGGCAGCGCCGAGGACCACCAGCGCATACCCGATCAATGGTTCGTCGATCAGGCGCCCCGATACGATCGTGACGCCGAGCAACACCATGACGACCGCGATCACGCGGATGCCGGTCAGTTGGAAATGGCGGCGGCGGGCTTCGTCCTCGGTCACTTCCCCGCTCCGCAAATCAGTCGGTACAATTGACCGGCGTCCCCCGCGATGTCCGACGCGCCAGCGTCCAGCAGAGTGGCGGTGTCGTGATAGCCCCAGGATACGCCTATGGCCCGTACATCGGCCGCGCAGGCCATCTCCATGTCATAGAGGGTGTCGCCGATCATTACCGTGTTTTCCGACTCGGCAAGCGTTTCCTCCATGGCCGTGCGCAGCATGGTGGGATCGGGCTTGGACGGATGCCCGTCTGCGGTCTGCAGGCTGTCGAAGCTGTCTGTCAGGCCGTGCGTCTGAAGACAGTGCTTCAGACCGCGCCGGGACTTGCCGGTCGCGACCGCCAGGCTCCAGCCCTCGGCCCTGAGCCGCTCCACCAGTTCGGCGATGCCTGCAAAAAGCGGCTCCGCCACTTCGCCGCGTTCGCGCGCTTCGCGGAAAGACGTCTTGTAGCTTTCGACGATGTCCGCGACTTTGCTCTCGGCCAGGCTGGGCGCAAGATGGCGCACGGCATGGGGCAGGCTCAGCCCGACGATCTGGCGGATGCTCTGGCGGGAAGGCGGGGCGATTCCGGCGGCTCCGAAGGCGGTTTCCATCGCATCGCAGACAGGGGCCTGCCCGTCGACCAGTGTACCGTCGCAATCGAACACGGCGAGGCGGACGGGCGCATCGCTGCTCACCGCTTGCGACCTTTCGGACCCGCGCCGGGCTTGCCGCCCGCTTTCGCCGGTCTGCCGCCGCTCTTCTTGCCGAGTTTTCGCTGGGGTGCCGCTTTGCCCGTATCCTTGCCGGTTCTGCGGGCACGGCGTTCGCCGCGCTGGCTCTTGCGGTACTGCTTGGCATGGGCCTTGGCGGCCTGCTTCTTCTCTGCCGGGGTGCGTTCCGTGATGTCTTCGCGCAGAGGGGCTGCATCGCTCAGCGCGATGTCGAAGCCCAGCTGCTCCATCGTGGCGGCAAAATGTTCCGGCAGGTCGGCCGTCACATCCAGCTTTCCGCCGCGTCCGCCCTTCTGTCCGCCGCTGCCCTGTCCCGGCTCGGAAATGATCAGGCGGCGCGCATGGAGATGCATCTTGCGGCTGACGCTGCCGGTCAGGAAAGCATCCTGCCCGCCATACTTGCCGTCGCCCACGATGGGATGGCCCATGGCCGCCATGTGGACGCGCAGCTGGTGCGTGCGGCCCGTCAGCGGTTCCAGTTCGACCCAGCACGCCTTGTTGCCGGCCTTCTCCACGACGCGGTACCGGGTCTTGGCAGGCTGGCCGTTTTCCTCGTCCACATGCATCTTCTCGCCGCCGGTGCCCGGCTGCTTTGCCAGTGGCGCGTCGATCTCGCCCTCTTTGAGTTCCGGCACGCCGACGACCAGAGCCCAGTAGACCTTCTTCGCGCTGCGGCCCGAAAACCGCTTGGAATAACTCGCCGCCGCACCCGGTGTGCGGGCGATCAGCAGGACGCCGCTGGTATCCTTGTCCAGCCGGTGGACCAGGCGGGGGCGGATGTCGTCGTCTTCGGGCGCAAAGGCATCCAGCAGGCCGTCCACGTGCCGCGTCGTCTTGCTGCCGCCCTGCGTCGCCAGGCCGGGCGGCTTGTTAAGGACGATGGCGGTCTTCGTCTCACGGATGACCATCGCTTTAGCCTGCTCGATGTCGGCGGCGGAGAGGGGGCGTTTCTCGCGCGGCTTGCGGCCTGTATCCTCGCCACCCGGGGGGACGCGCAGGACTTGCCCGGCGGTCAGGCGGTCGTCGGGTTTCGCCCGCGCTCCATCAACACGGACCTGTCCGGTGCGGGCCCAGCGCGACACGGTGTTGAAGCCGACCTGCGGCAGGTTGCGCTTGAACCAACGGTCGAGACGGATGCCGTCATCGTCTTCGCCAACGGTGAACTGGCGGACCTGGTCGGAGGATTTGCTGGTCACGATACGGCCCTCATCACGGTCAACCCGAACAGCAGGCCGCTGATGCCGAGCGAGAAGGACAGAACGGCATATAGCCCCGCAATAGCGAACTGTCCGCGCTCTATCAGCAGGACCATTTCCAGGCTGAAAGCGCTGAAAGTGGTGAAGCCGCCCAGCAATCCAACGCCCAGCAGAAGGCGCAAATTCTCGGCATTCGTCCCGCCGGCGCCTGCCCCGCTGCGGGCCAGCCAGCCTGCAAGCAGGCCCATCGCCACGCTGCCGGCGGCGTTCACCGCCAGCGTCGCCCACGGGAACACGCCCATCGCCTGCGGACCGAGCGCGCCGGTCATCCAGCGCCCCGTCATGTAACGAAGGACAGCACCCGCCGCCCCGCCAAGGGCGACGTGCAGGGTTGCGGCAAGGGTGGGAAGGGTCGACATTTGTGCAACGGCCCTTAACGTCTGTGCGGCCTGCTGGCCATGGAATTTCGCGCCACATGCCAGCGGGAAGGGAGGCTGAGGTCTCTAGGCCGAAATTCCTGCACCCTTGCCCCCGCACCCTGTTTTGGGTATAGAGCGCCGTGTTGTGTGCCGGTCCGTACGCGGATTCGGCGCTTTTCTATTTGAATTTGCGGCAAATCCCGCGCTGCACGCGGGCTCTGGCCGATGGCTTGGAAGGTTTTGATTTAAATGCAGATCATGGTTCGCGATAACAATGTCGATCAGGCTCTCCGCGCGCTCAAGAAGAAGCTGCAGCGGGAAGGCGTCTATCGCGAAATGAAGCTGCGTCGCCACTATGAAAAGCCGAGCGAGAAGCGCGCCCGTGAAAAGGCTGCTGCCGTTCGCCGCGCCCGCAAGCTGGAGCGCAAGCGTATGGAGCGCGACGGGATCAAGTAAGATTCCGGTGGCTTCGGGCAGGCTGGCGATGAATGGCCGCTTGAAGCAGACAGCGTGAACAGCCAAGAGGGCGTGGAAGCGATTCCGCGCCTTCTTGCTATCAGGTCGAACCCTCAGGATACCCGCCACATGACCGAGATTACCCGTGTCCCCCTCAAGCCTGTCGCCAAGGGCTCTTTGACGAAGCTGTGGCTGGGCGTGATCGTCGCCGCCCTGATCGGCGTCGGCGTGGCCTGGGCGGCCGTTCCGCAAACGACGTCCGTCCGCACCGTGGAGGCAGGCAGCGGCCCGGTCGCCAGCGATGGCGATGTGGTCTTCGTGGAATATACCGGCAAGCTGGCCGACGGCACGGTGTTCGACCAGAACGAAGGACAGGCTGCTCCGGTGCAGGGCGTCTTCCCCGACGGCGTCCCGTTCCCGATCGAGGAAGGTGCGGCGATCCCCGGCTTCCTGAAGGGTCTGCGCCAGGTCCAGAAGGGCGGCGAATACGTCTTCGAAATCCCGGCGGACGAGGCCTATGGCAGCGAACCGCCGGCCGGCTCCACCATTCCCGCCGATGCCGACCTGACCTTCGAGATCCGGGTCGTCGACTTCATGAGCCGCCAGGACTTCGAGCGCCGCCTGCAGGCATTGCAGCAGGTGATGCAGGCGCAGCAGGGCGCAGGCCCGGGCGCGGAAGGCGCGGCCGGACCCGCACCGCAGAACTGAGGCACGCCATGTCCGTAACGAAGGAACAGGTCGCGAAGATCGCCAGCCTCGCCCGGATCGAGATGGGTGATGCGGAGCTGCAGCGCATGGTGCCAGAACTCAACAACATCCTCGAATGGGTGGAGCAGCTGGGCGAGGTCGATACCTCCGGTGTCGAGCCGATGACCGCCGTCATGCCCATGGCCCAGCGACTGCGCGACGACGAGATCGATGCCGACCCGCTGACAGGCGGCGGCGTGCGCGACAAGGTGTTGGCGAATGCACCGGCGGCCGAACACGGCTTTTTCGGCGTCCCCAAGGTGATCGAATAGGCGCGGGGCGGCGATTGGCCCTGCACGATGTAATATTGCTCTTGCCGAGCGGAGTTTCGAGTGACTGACTTTACCGATCTGGGCGTTCGCGAAATCCGCGACGGTGTCGCAAAAGGCGACTTCACCGCCCGCGAAGTGGCCGAAGGGTTCAACACCGCGGTCGAGGCCGCGGGCGAGCTCAATGCCTTCATCGTCACCACGCCGGACAAGGCGCTGGACGCGGCCGATGCCGTGGATGCCGCGCGGGCCAAGGGCGAGGCGCTTGGCAAGATGGCCGGCGTGCCGATCGGCATGAAGGATCTGTTCTGCACCAACGGCACGCAGACCACCGCTGCCAGTCATATGCTGGAAGGATTCGTGCCCCAGTATGAAAGTACCGTTTCCGCCAATCTGTGGAAAGCGGGCGCAGGTATGCTGGGCAAGCTCAATCTCGACCAGTTCGCGATGGGCTCCTCCAACGAAACGTCCTATTTTGGCCCGGTGAAAAGCCCGTGGCGCCGCAATGACGGCGGCAATGCGGCGCTGACCGCAGGCGGTTCCTCGGGCGGGTCGAGCGCAGCCATTGCCGCGCGCCTGTGCCCTGCGGCGACCGGCACCGACACGGGCGGCTCCATCCGCCAGCCCGCAGCCGTGACCGGCACGGTCGGTATCAAGCCGACCTATGGCCGCTGTTCGCGCTGGGGCGTGGTGGCGTTTGCCAGCAGCCTCGACCAGGCGGGCCCGATGGCGCGCAGCGTCGAGGACTGCGCGATCATGCTGGGCGCCATGGCCGGTTTCGATCCGAAGGATTCGACCTCGCTCGACATGCCCGTGCCCGATTGGGAAGACGCCCTGAATGCAGACCTGAAGGGTAAGAAGGTCGGCATCCCCCGCGAATACCGCATGGAAGGCACGCCGCAGGACATCCTCGACAGCTGGAAGCGCGGCGAGGAATGGTTGAAGGACGCAGGGGCCGAGATCGTCGAGATCAGCCTGCCGCATACCAAGTATGCGCTGCCCGCCTATTACATCATAGCGCCCGCAGAAGCTTCGTCGAACCTCGCCCGCTATGACGGCGTGCGCTACGGCCAGCGAGAACTGCCCGAAGGGGCAGGGCTGCAGGACATGTATGCCGCGACCCGCGCCGACGGCTTCGGCGACGAGGTGAAGCGCCGCATCCTGATCGGGACCTATGTGCTGAGCGCAGGCTTCTACGACGCCTATTACACGCAAGCGCAGAAAATCCGCACGCTGGTGGCGCAGGACTTCGAGAAAGCCTGGGATGAATGCGACGTCATCCTCGCGCCGACGACGCCCAACGCGGCGTTCGGCCTCGGCGAGATGCAGTCCGATCCGCTGGCGATGTATCTGAACGACGTGTTCGCCGTGCCCGCATCGCTCGCTGGCCTGCCGGCGATGAGCGTGCCCGCGGGGCTGAACTCGCAAGGATTGCCCCTCGGCCTCCAGATCGTCGGCAAGCCTTTCGACGAGCAGGGCGTGCTGAACGCAGGCCTCGCGATCGAGCAGCGCGCAGGTTTCGACGCGAAGGCGGAGAGGTGGTGGTGAGCCTGTTCGGCGAAAGCGACACCGACAAGCGCGATTTCAGCATGGGGCTCGCGGGCCTACTGGCAGGTATCCAGTCGCTTCGCATCCTCGCCGAACGCGGCATCGCTTCGGTCGAGGATATACGCACCGCGCAAAAGGGCGTGGGCGACGTCATTGCAACCAATCCGGCAGGCGAAATGTCGACTGCACACCGGGAGCAGATCGACGAGATGTTCGACAAGATCGCGGCGACTGCCGCCATTACCTTCGGTCCGAGGAAGAACTGATGAGCACCTACCGCATCCAGGGCGCAACCGGCGAGTGGGAGGTCGTGATCGGCCTCGAGGTTCATGCGCAGGTCACCAGCAACGCCAAGCTGTTCAGCGGTGCCTCCACCGAATTCGGGGCAGAGCCGAATACCCAGGTGTCGCTGGTCGATGCGGCGATGCCGGGCATGCTGCCCGTTCCCAACCGCGAATGCATCCGGCAGGCGGTGCGCACCGGTATGGCGATCGAGGCGCAGATCAATGCGTGGAGCCGGTTCGACCGCAAGAACTACTTCTATGCCGACCTGCCGCAGGGCTACCAGATCAGCCAGCTCTATCATCCGATCGTGGGCGAGGGGCAACTGCTGATCGAGGCTGACGAGAAGGCCGGGATCGCCGAGGACAAGGTCATCGGGATCGAGCGCATTCACGTGGAGCAGGACGCGGGCAAGCTGATGCATGACCAGCATCCGACCATGTCCTATGTCGACCTCAACCGCAGCGGGGTCGCGCTGATGGAAATCGTTTCCAAGGCCGACATGCGCAGTCCCGCAGAGGCGGGGGCGTATGTGCGCAAGCTGCGCTCGATCCTGCGCTATGTCGGGTCGTGCGACGGCAATATGGAGCAGGGCTCCATGCGCGCCGACGTCAACGTATCGGTCCGCCGTCCGGGTGAGGAACTGGGTACGCGCACGGAAACGAAGAACGTCAACTCGGTCCGCTTCGTCATGGCGGTGATCGAGGGCGAGGCGCGCCGGCAGGTAGACCTGATCGAGGATGGCGGCACGGTGGTGCAGGAAACGCGCCTCTACGATCCCGACCACAACGAAACGCGCTCGATGCGGAGCAAGGAAGACGCGCATGATTACCGCTACTTCCCCGATCCCGACCTGCTGCCGGTCGAGCTGGACGAAGCGTTTCTCGCCGAATGCCGCGAAAGCCTGCCCGAACTTCCCGACGCCAAGCGCCAGCGTTACGAGGGCGAACTGAGCCTGACGCCCTACAATGCGCGTGAACTGACCGCCGAGGTCGAGACTTTTGCCCGATTCGAGACGCTGCTGGCCGAAACCGCCAGCGCGCTCGGCAAACCGGAAGGCAAGGTTGCGACGCAGGTCGCCAACTGGTCGCTTTCCGTCGCGCCCGGCGTCATGAAGTCGCTCGGTGACGAAGCTGATCCGGTCCATGCTACGGCCGCGCGTCAGGCCGCTATCCTGAAGATGCAGGATGCGGGCGAAATCAGCGGCGGACAGGCGAAGGAAATTTTCGAGATCGTCCTGAAGGAAGGCCGCGAGCCCGCCGAGATCGCGGAGGCCGAGGGCCTGAAACAGGTCAGCGACACCGGCGCCATCGAAGCCGCGATCGACGACATCCTGGCCAACAACCAGGACAAGGTCGAGCAGTACAAGGGCGGCAAGGACAAGCTGTTCGGCTTCTTCGTCGGCCAGACGATGAAAGCGATGCAGGGCAAGGCCAACCCGGCCGTCGTCAACCAGATTTTGAAGGACAAGCTGGGATAGGAGAGGGACACCATGCGCGATTTGCTGGATACGGGAAACAGGGACCAGACTGCTTTGCTGGGCGCGGGCTTGGGCGGCCTGATTCTGGCAGCAGCGGCAGGCGCGGCCTTCGTTCTATGGCAGCGTAGCGCGGAGAAAGCCGGAACGGGAGATGACGGCGATTCCGGCGCAGGTACGCACGACGATGATTTGACCCGGATCAACGGCATCGGTCCGGCCCTCGCTGCAAAGCTGCGCGATAACGGCGTTACCAGCTTCGCCCAGATCGCGGCATGGGATGCCGATGATATCGCAGCCTTCGATACGAAGCTGAAATTTGTCGGCCGGATCGAGCGCGACGACTGGACCGGGCAGGCGAAGACCCTGCAAGGGGCCTGACCCGAAAGAAGGTGCCGCGCGAATGCTGGGCGCCAGAGTAGGGCGCATGAAAAAGGGCCGCCGGATCGCTCCGGCGGCCCTTTTCGTGTCTGCTATAGAGAGCGCTTAGCTCTGGCGTTCGCCCGTCAGCGGCATCGCGCCGAATGCGCCGGCATTGACGTTGCCGGTCAACTGATCGCCGGCAACGGTAGCTTCGCATTCCAGCTTCATCGGCATCGGGACGGTCATGTTCATGTCCCAGGTCAGCTTGTCGCCGTCGATCTTGCCGTTTTCGACATCCATCGAACCCATGCCGCCCTGCATCGAGCCGGTGAAGGTCTGGCCATCATCGCCGGGAACGACGGTGAAAGTGCCCTTCTGGTCACCCATCGGGCTTTTGACGACGGTATCGTAGGAACCTGCAACGGACATGGTATTCTCCTTGGGTAGTATCGGTATTGACTGAACGCGGCTTTCGCCGCTGCTTACACTCGTGTCAACAAGCGAGGGTGGGCAATGTTCCGCCGCATGGCCGGATCGTATCAGGCATCATGATCTAGCGCGCGCTGGTGACAGTCTTGCGACTGGCAGCATGGGCCAGCACGTCCTCGCGCCAGAAATGCACCGGCTTCAGCTTGTGCTGGACAAACAGCGCGGCCTGGTCCGTGTAATGTGGGCTGTTCGGGCGGGTGGTGGCGGATCCGAAGGGCTGGATGGAACGGCTGGAGACGCGTTCGCCCGGCAGCCATTCGACCCACTGGATGAAGCTGTCGCCATGGCGCACGGACAGGCGACCATCGTCGTCCACGTCCCACAGGGTCGAGGCGCGCAGCGTGTCCGAACCGCCGTCCAGAGGCAGGTCCACGCCGTTCTCGCCTTCACCCTGCCGCAGGCGGAGCAGGTCGGACATGGGCGGATCGAGCCGGCCGAAATGTTCCATCAGGTGCTCGGTCGCCCGCTCCAGTTCCTCTTTTGCGTCGGGCCATTCGCCGTTCTGGTAGTCTGCCCCCATGAACGGGCGGATCATCAAAAGGGCCAGCGCGTCCGCTTCTCCGATGCCGTCGGCGGTGAAATCCCATTCCGACAGCATTCGGCGTGCCTTCTTGGCGTCGGGACTGCGCGGCTTCGACTGAGCGACCTCCATCAGCATTCGCGCGACATAACCGCCGCGGTCATAGCCGGTATCGTACTTGATCCGCTCCAGCGCAGCACGGTCCAGCCTTTCCGCCTCGCTCATCAGGCGCCAGCCGCGACTGCCGCGATTGGTATCCTTGATCTCGATGCCGAGCTCGGGAGCGAAATCGTCCTGCGACAGGTCGCTGCCGGGTCCCGCGTCCATGAACGGATTGTTGTTCGCCTCGAACACCCAGCCGCTGGCCGGGTTGGTGTACCGGGGAAGGGCTTCGTAATCGACCGGGCCGGGCCAGATCAGCCGGCTGTCGTCGCCCGGCAGGATACCGCGCCAGTTCACCGGCTTGCCGTCCAGCTCGGCCACGCGGTCGGGGATCGCGGCGTTGTAGATGTTCGCGATGTTGCCGGACTTGTCGCCATAGATGAAATTGGTCGACGGGATATCCATCCGGGCGAGGATGGACTGCCACTCGTCGAACGTGGTTGCCTTGTTGAGCCGGTAATAGGCGTCGAGCTGGCCTAGGTTCCCGATCCCGCCATAGCGGACCGCGAACGCGCCTTCATCGTTGACGATGACCGGGCCATGCACGCTGCGGTGCACGTCGCGCCTGACGGGCAAAACGATCGGGCCCAGCTTCACGGGCAGGGTGACCGTGCGTGTTTCGAGCTCCCTCCATTCGCCGTCGAGGCGATAGCGCGTGCCGCTTTCGTCCATTTCCAGCCGGTAGACGTCGACCATGTCGGGCGTATTGACCGTATTGGTCCAGCCCAGATGCTCGTTATGGCCGAGGAAGGGGAACGGGCTGCCGGGGAAATTGGCGCCAGCATAATGCCATCCTTCACCGCTCTCGACGACAAGTTCGTACCACGCGACGCCGCCGCGCCAGGGCTGGTGCGAATTGCTGATCAGGATAGTTGGCCCGCCGGATTTTTCCGGTGCGACGGCAAAGGCGTTGGAACCTGCATGCGCCGCATCTTCGCCCATCGGAATCGGCAGGGAAGCGACCGTAACCGAATCGGCGGCATCCACCGGCGAGACGGTGTCTTCTGCAGGTTTGGCTTCACCGTCCGGGGACACCCCCGGAATGGCCGGGCCCTGCTCTCGGTTCAGCGGCTCGCCAGCGACCAGCGGGCCTATGACGTTGGCAAGGCCGAAGAAGAAGGGCTGACGCAGGGCGAAACCGGCGGCAATGTCCTCTCCGTCGAGCGGGAAGAGACGGTCGAGTTTGACTTCGCCCGGATTGGCGGCAGCGTAGTCGTTCAGGCCGGTGGCATAGGCATCGAACAGCGCACGCGTATCGGCAGGCAGGCGCGGATATTCGCGCGCTGCGGTCTCGCGGCTGCCCAGCAGGTGATACATGAAATCGACCTGCGCGCCGTCCTGACCGGCGATCGCGCCGTACCGTCCGCGGGCCATGGCCGCGACATCCTGGAGGGTGAAGAAGTCGTCCTCAGCATGGGCGATGGCGACTCCGTAGGCGACATCGGCATCGGTCGCACCATAGATGTGGGGCACGCCGAAATCGTCGCGGATGATCTCTGCAGTATAGACGCGGCTCGATGCCGGCACCTGCCCCTCGCGCGCGGCGAAGGGTTCCCACACCATGCCCGCCACCAATACGCACAGGACCAGCACGAGCGCGCCCAGGCCGATCCGGCCCCAAATGGATTTCATTTCACAACTCTCCCTGCCCGGTGCCTAGCGCGCATGACCGGAGGCGGGAAGGGACGGGGCAGGGCCGACGACACATTTTTTGGAAGCTGCCCCTCGCAGCCACCGCCAATGGTCCTATATCGAGGTCTATTAGGTGACTAACACACCTGCCGTGAGCCAGATATGCGCCGGGCCCTTGTGCTGCAAAAATGCAACACTACATGCAGGCGGTAACCGAATGAGGGGTAATTGAACGTATGAATCTCGAAAAATTCACCGACCGCGCCAAGGGCTTCCTGCAGGCCGCGCAGACGGTTGCCATCCGCATGAACCACCAGCGCATCACGCCGTCACACCTTCTGAAGGCGATGATCGAGGATTCCGAAGGCATGGCCAGCGGCCTGATTGCGCGTGCCGGCGGCAATCCGCGCATGGTAGAAAGCGAAGTCGACGCCGCGCTCGCCAAGATTCCGGCCGTCAGCGGCGGCGGGGCGCAGGCGACGCCGGGCCTCGATAACGATGCCGTGCGCGTGCTCGACCAGGCAGAGCAGGTGTCCGAAAAATCGGGCGACAGCTATGTCACGGTCGAACGCCTGCTGGTCGCGCTGGCGCTGGCCACGACGACCGCCGCGGGCAAGGCGCTGGATGCTGCCGGGGCCGATCCGAAGGCGCTGGAGACGGCCATCACCGAACTGCGCGGCGGACGCACGGCGGACAGCGCGAATGCCGAAGAAGCCTATGACGCGATGAAGAAATATGCCCGCGACCTGACCGAGGCCGCGCGCGAGGGCAAGCTGGACCCGGTTATCGGCCGAGACGAGGAAATCCGCCGCACGGTGCAGATCCTTGCCCGCCGCACGAAGAACAATCCCGCCCTGATCGGCGAACCGGGCACGGGCAAGACCGCCATCGCCGAAGGGCTGGCCCTGCGTATCGCCAATGGCGACGTACCCGACAGCCTTAAGGGCCGCACGCTAATGAGCCTCGATATGGGCGCACTGATTGCGGGCGCGAAATATCGCGGCGAGTTCGAGGAGCGGCTGAAGGCCGTTCTAGATGAGGTGAAGGGCGCGGATGGGCAGATCATCCTGTTCATCGACGAGATGCACACGCTGATCGGCGCGGGCGCGAGCGAGGGCAGCATGGATGCCTCCAACCTGCTGAAGCCTGCGCTCAGCCGCGGGGAGCTCCACTGCATCGGCGCGACCACGCTGGATGAATACCAGAAATATGTCGAGAAGGACCCCGCGCTGCAGCGGCGGTTCCAGTCGGTCTATATCGACGAACCCAGCGTGGAGGATACCGTATCCATCCTGCGCGGGATCAAGGACAAGTACGAGCTGCATCACGGCGTGCGCATCACCGACGGCGCGATTGTCGCCGCGGCGCAGCTTTCCAATCGCTACATCCAGAACCGCTTCCTGCCCGACAAGGCCATCGACCTGATGGACGAGGCGGCGAGCCGTATCCGCATGGAAGTGGAATCGAAGCCGGAGGAAATCGAGAACCTGGACCGCCGGATCATCCAGCTGAAGATCGAGGAATCGGCGCTGGGCAAGGAAAGCGACGCGGCCAGCCGCGACCGCCTGGAAAACCTGCGCAAGGACCTCGCCGAACTGGAACAGCAGTCGAGCGAACTGACCACGCGCTGGCAGAACGAACGCGACAAGATCCATGCCGAGAGCCGCATCAAGGAGCAGCTGGATGCAGCGCGCATCGAGCTGGAACAGGCGCAGCGTGCAGGCGATCTCGCCAAGGCAGGCGAGCTGTCCTACGGCACGATCCCGGGGCTCGAGAAGCAACTGGAAGAAGCCGCCGGCGCGAACGAGAACGCGCTGCTGCGCGAGGAAGTGACCGAAGACGACATCGCCGGCGTCATCAGCCGCTGGACCGGTATCCCGGTCGACCGCATGCTGGAAGGAGAGCGCGAGAAGCTGCTGCAGATGGAGCAGATCCTCGGCAAGCGGGTGATCGGCCAGGAAAAGGCCGTGGTCAGCGTCAGCAAGGCCGTGCGCCGTGCACGTGCCGGGCTGAAGGACCCGAACCGTCCGCTCGGCAGCTTCCTGTTCCTCGGCCCCACCGGCGTCGGGAAGACCGAGTTGACCAAGGCGCTCGCCGGCTTCCTGTTCGACGACGACAGCGCGATGGTCCGCATCGACATGAGCGAGTTCATGGAGAAGCACGCGGTCGCCCGGCTGATCGGCGCGCCTCCGGGCTATGTCGGTTACGAGGAAGGCGGCGTTCTGACCGAGGCGGTGCGGCGGCGCCCTTATCAGGTGGTCCTGTTCGATGAGGTCGAGAAAGCGCACAGCGATGTCTTCAATGTGCTGCTGCAGGTGCTCGACGACGGGCGCCTGACCGATGGGCAGGGCCGCGTGGTGGATTTCAGTAACACGCTGATCATCCTAACCTCGAACCTCGGCAGCACGCATCTCGCCAACATGACGGACGACCAGAAGGTCGAGGATGTCGAACCGCAAGTGATGGACGTGGTACGCGGACATTTCCGCCCCGAATTCCTGAACCGGCTGGACGAAATCATCCTGTTCCATCGCCTGAGCATGGAGCACATGGCGCCGATCGTCGAAATCCAGGTGGGCCGCGTGCAGAAACTGCTGAAGGACCGGAAGATCACGCTCGACCTGACCGACGCCGCGCTCCGCTGGCTGGGACGGGTGGGTTACGACCCGGTCTATGGCGCGCGGCCGCTGAAACGCGCGGTCCAGCGCTACCTGCAGGACCCTCTTGCCGACAGGCTGTTGCAGGGCGAAGTGCCCGACGGTTCTACAGTCGGGATCGACGAGGGTGATGGCGAACTGCAAATGACCATCGCCGCCTGACGGTCGACACGCGCGCGCCCGCATGGCAGCAGGCTGCCTGCGCTGACCGGCATCGTCGCCGGACAGCGCGCCAGGCGAAAGGGAAGGCATGGGCGCGCGCGAGGACTGGAGCAGCTACTGGAACGCTGCGGATACCGGCTCTGCATGCCTGCCCGGTGCCGGTGGCAACGCGGAAGGCGTTCTCGCAGGCCGTTGGCAGGATTTCGCAGCCCGCCTGCCGGACGGGGCATCCGTGATGGACCTCGCCTGTGGCCGCGGTGCTGCTGGCGAGGCGATGCTCTCCGAGAGGCCGGACCTTGCCATGAGAGGCGTGGACTACGCCGACATTCCGAACGAAGGTGCAGCCGCCTTCCCCGTCGAGGGCGGGGTCGACCTCGCCGATCTTCCCCTGCCGGATGCCTCGATCGATGCCGCTATCAGCCAGTTCGGGTTCGAATATGCCGGAGATGCGGCGGCCGGTGAGCTTGCCCGGATACTGAAGCCGGGCGGGGCCTGCCGGTTGCTGGTGCATCATCGAGGCAGCGCAGTCGTTGCGGCAAATGCAGTGCGCGCGGACATCCTGTCCGCCTTGCTGTCCGGTCACGCCATCGCCTTCACCCGCACTCGCAACGCGCAGCGCCTGCAGGCGCTTTTCGATCCGCTGGTCCGCCATTTCGGGGAACACGCGCTGCTGCTCGAACTTGCCAGTGCGTGCCGTGACGCCCTGCGCCTGCCCGATGCCGAGCGCGCAGGGCGGTGCGAGGCTCTGGAGGGCGGGATGCAGCGGGAGGCGGGCCTGCTTCGCGCTCTCGCCCATGCCGCGATGGATGCTGGCGATATCGATCGCTTGCACAGCAGAACCGCCTCGGACATGGACTGGCACGAACCGGCCGTCATTCGCAGCGACGCAGGAAGCGGCTCCGCCGATGACGGGGCGATCCTGTGCTGGGAACTGGACGGCACGAAGAAAGCATAGGGAGCCGCAGACGCCATGACCGAATCGCCGCAGGTCCTCGCCCAGCGCGCCCAGCAAGCGATGCAGGAAGGGCGCTTCGACGACGCGCACCCCGTCCTCGCCACACTGCACGCCATGCTACCCGCCGATCCGATGGTGGTGTTGATGCAGGCCTATACCTACCGGGCACAGGGGCGCGGAGAGGAGGCACGCGCAGCGTTCGAAAAGGCCATCGCGTTGCAGCCCGAAGGCCCGGCCATTCGCGGCCCCTATGCCAGCTGGCTGGTCGACCTGGGCGAATACGAGGCGGCTGCCGCGCAATACGACGCGATCCTCGCGAGCGGGCAGGACCTGCCTGAAGTGCAGATCGACAGGCTCGTTGCGCTGGCACACACGGCGCGCCGCGATGAAGCGCTGGCTGATCTTGCCGCATTCGTGGAGCGTAATCCGGGTCTGGTGCGCGCGGCCAACAATCTCGCGCTGTTCCTGCGGGCAGATGACCGCATGGACGAGGCGGAACAGGTTGCAGCCGATGTGCTCGAGCGCGATCCCGGAAATGCGCGTGCGGCGCGGATCGTGGCGCAGTGCAGGCATGAGGCGGCACGCGATGCGGGCAATGCGCTACAGCAGGCTGCACGGCTCGCGCCCGAAGACCTGTCCTTGCAGGCCTCGCTGGCACAGGCCGCCGTGGACGACGGGCGCGCCGAGGAGGGTATTGCTCTTCTGGAAAAGGCCGTCGCCGCCAATCCGCTATGGCTGGAGGGGCACCGATCGCTGGCGGACATGAAGCGTCAGCATACCGGCGATCCCGATTTTGCCGCGCATTACGAAGAGGCAGTCCGGCAGGCCGGCGATAATCCGGCGCTGTGGGCGACCTGGTCCTCTCTCGTCGCGCGGGTGGAAGGGCACGAGGCGGCCCTGTCCATTATCGAGCGGGCTGAAAAAGCGCTGGGGTCGGCCGATGCCATGCTGCTGGCGAGGGCCAACAGCCTGTCCGAACTCGGGCGGTTTGCAGAAGCGGATGCCGCCTTTGCGCGGCTCGATCCGCGCGGCGATCTCGACCACGCAAAGGCCTATCTCCGGTTCCTGACGATGGCGAAGCGGTTCGAGGAAGCGCGCGACCTTGGCATGGCCCTGAGCGATGAAGGGCGCGCCGATGGCGAGACGTGGCCTTACACCGCGATAGCCCTGCGAAAGCTGGACGACGAACGATGGGCGTGGCTGGAAGGGCAGGAGAGCTTTATCCGGACGTTCGACCTGACCGACTTCAGAAGCCGCCTGCCCGAGCTTCGCGATGAGCTGGAGGCGCTGCACGTCTTTCGCCATCAGCCCATAGCACAATCGGTCAGGGGCGGGACGCAGACGGCCAATATCCTGTTCCGCAACCAGTCCCCCGTCATCCAGGACCTGGTAGCCAGCCTGCGTGACTGCGTGCGCGACTATATCGACGGATTGCCACCGCGCGATGCGACGCACCCGCTGCTGCGCCTGCCGCGCGCGGGTTTCCGCTTTTCGGGAAGCTGGTCGATCCGGCTGACCGGTGGTGGTTTCCATGCGAGCCATATCCATACGCATGGCGACATCAGTTCGGCTTTCTACGTGACGCTGCCGCCGTCGTTGCAAGACGGAGATGAGTCAGCGGCTTCGGGCCCGGACAAGGCCGACCATGAAGCTGGCTGGCTTGCGCTTGGGGAGCCGGCGGCAGAGCTGGACACCGGCCTTGGCCCTATTCGAACGATTCGTCCGCAGGAGGCGCGGCTGGCGCTTTTCCCGTCGACCATGTGGCACGGAACGCGCCCATTCGACGATGGCAAGCGTGTGACCTGCGCGTTCGACGTGGTGCTGAAGCCCTACGTTTGAACGGACGAGGGCGGGGCGCCTGGCCCCGCGGCGCGCGCGTTCTAGCCGATAGTTTCAATACACCTTCATGAAGCGTGGCCCCGTGCGAACGGGGCTGCAAACCTGCGCGTCTGCTCGCGGCGGGCGCAGCAACCATATTCGCGGACCGCACAAACAAAAACGGCGGGCCGAAGCCCGCCGTTTCCGTTGTCGCTATCGCGACGCTTTGAATTCAGAGATTAGAATTCAAGCGCGGCGCGAACGAAGATGTTGCGGCCCACCGGGTCGTAGATACCCGGGTAGGTGTTGCCGTTGCTCGGGCTGTAAGCCGAACCGACGATCGGCGGATCCTTGTCGAACAGGTTGTTGACACCGGCCGTGAAGGTGATGGTGTCGGCAACCGTGACCGAGCCGGACAGATCGAAGTAGCTGTAGCTGTCGATCTCGTTCAGTTCCTGAGCGTTGGTTTCGATCGGAGCGTCTGCCTCGACGGCACCGAAGTAACGCCAGCTCACGTTCACCGAGAAGCCGCTGTCCGCACGGTAGCCGACGCGGGCAACGTGTGCGTAATCCGGCTGCGGCGAACCACAGGTCGAACCGTAGAAGCCGGTGCACTCGATGAAGTCTTCACCCGGAAGGGGCTGGAACCGGTTGTTGATCGTGTAGGTACCGGCATAGTTGAAGTATGCAGCGCCTGCGGCGATCGGGTAGTTGAACCCGGCCGTGACGTCGACACCTTCGGTTTCCAGCGTACCGATGTTCTGCAGCGTGTTCACGACGAAGCCGTCGTTCGCGTCGCTGCCGATCCACAGGTCACCGGTTCCGGCATTACGGTTGATCAGGTCACAGAAGGCCGGATCGCCGCTCGACAGGCAGTTGTCGATAGCCGTCTGGGCACCGACGCCGCCGATCGTACCGTCGATCGAGATGTTGAAGTAGTCGACCGTCAGAGCGAAGCCGCGAAGGCCCAGCGCATCGGTTTCGAGAACCACACCGGCGGTGTAGCTGTCCGACTTCTCAACGTCGAGGTTCGGGTTACCACCGCTCAGCTGGTTGTACTGGCCAGCCGGGTTTGCCGGGATGTTGCCGTACTGGGCTGCCGTCACGCCGGTGTTGGCACACTGTGCCAGCGTAGCGGTCGGGGTTGCGGTTGCACACGGATCGGTACCGCCGAAGAGGCCGATGTTCTGCGGAGCGAACAGGCTGGTGACGTTCGGCGAGCGAACGGCACGGCTGTAAACACCACGGAACGAGAGCCACGGGGTCGGAGCAAGCGTTGCGCCGATCTTGTAGGTCTCGCTGCCACCCGACGTGTTGTAGTCGGAGTAGCGGAAGCCACCTTCGATTTCGAAACGGTCGATGAAACCGCCGTCGATGACCGGAACCACGAGTTCGGTGAAGAATTCGCGAACGCTGAACGAACCAGCGACCGGAGCGGTCGGGCCGCCCTGACCGGACAGGTTGCCCTGTGCGAAGTTCTCGTCGACGCGCAGTTCGTATTCTTCGCGGCGGTACTCGGTACCGAGCACGATGGCTGCATCGCCGGCGCCGAACAGGTCGAACAGCGGGCCGGTGACGTAACCCGAAGCCACCGAGGTGGTCAGGTCGGCGTTCTGCAGGGCAGGAACCGCGATGTATTCGAACGCAGCGCGCGTGACGCCGCCGATTTCGAAGACGTTGAGCGGAACACAGCCAGCCGGCTCACCTTCACCCGGGCAACCGTTGATCGCCGCGTTGATGCGGCTGACCGAAAGGTCGTTCAGGTAGGTGTTCTGGTAGATCGTCGTGCCACGCAGTGCGTAGACGTCGTAGCTCCAGTCGCCAAACAGGTCGCCGCGCATACCCAGCACACCGCGGTAGCTGGTGTGACGCAGGTCGTTCTGACGCGGGTCGCCTTCGACGAGACGCTTACCGATCAGGATGCCGACGCTGTCGTCGTCGCCGTCACAACCCAGGGCGTTTGCCTGCTGGGCGCTGAGCAGCGTGCTGCCGCAGGAAAGCGTACCCGGGCCGTTGAAGAACGTGCCGGAGAAAGCGATCTGCGCGACCGAACGGTCGTCCATGAACTGGAATTCAGCGTAGGGGTTCAGGTTGTCGTTGATTTCGTAATCAGCGAAGAAACCTGCGGTCCAACGGGTGTCGGGACGCTGGTAGTAGTTCGTCGGAGCGTAGTTGTACGTGTCTGCACCCGTGCCCGAGAAGGCCAGCGAGTCGCGGAACGTGTTGCCCGGACCGTTTTCGTCGAGCGTCAGGACGTTCGTACCGGTCAGGCCGTTGGCACCCGGCGAGGTCACGAAGAACGTGCCGTTCGGGGTGGTCGACGAACCGGCGCAGGTGAAGCCCGAAGGATCGGAAGGCGAGAACGACAGGGCGCAAGCGCTTTCGTCGTAGTTTGCCTGCACG
The DNA here is from genome assembly GCF_042851395.1 of Altererythrobacter sp. MTPC7. Taxonomy (NCBI): domain Bacteria; kingdom Pseudomonadati; phylum Pseudomonadota; class Alphaproteobacteria; order Sphingomonadales; family Erythrobacteraceae; genus Altererythrobacter; species Altererythrobacter sp. MTPC7. The sequence goes on from NZ_BTGS01000004.1 coordinate 36,679, forward strand.
ATTTCGTCGATTTCACGATAGCCGACATAACCGGTGACGTGGCCGCGGCCGTCGTCGAAACCAGCGCCGAAGGTGGCGTTGATGTCATACGCGAAACCGGCGTTCTGCGAGTCGTTCGGAACCGGGTTGTTGGTACGACGCAGCAGGTCCTGCAGCGTGTCGTCCTTGTTGCTCGTGTTGTAGAACGAGACCTGGCCTTCGATGCCGAAACCTTCGTAGTCGCGGTCCATGATGAAGTTCACAACACCGGCAACGGCGTCGGCACCGTAGACGGACGATGCACCACCGGTCACCAGTTCCACGCGCTCGACGAGCTGGGCGGGGATCTGGTTGAGGTCGGGAGCGGTTGCAAACGGGTCACCCGACGGCATGCGACGGCCGTCGATCAGGACCAGCGTACGGGTCGAGCCGAGGTTACGCAGGTTGACGGTTGCGGTACCCGATGCGCCGTTCGAAACGAAGGCGGTCTGGCCGGCAACGGTCTGCGGCAGGTCGTTCAGGATGTCTTCGACGCGAACCGTACCGGTTTCGTCGATTGCTTCTGCACCGACGGTCGTAACCGGCGACACGCTCTCGACTTCGGGACGCACGATGCGCGAACCGGTAACGACGATCGGGGCACCCGTGGTGAGATCGTCTTCAGCGGCCGGCGCTTCCGCGGGCTGCTGAGCCATAGCGGGCTGTGCAACCAGTGCGACGCCAAGCGCCACCGGTGCAGTAGCCAGCTTGAGCTTGCTTTGCATTTTCATGTTTGATCAGTCCTTTGTACAATTTCGAAACCGAAACGCGCCCGGCTCCGAACACTCTCAGATCTGTAAAGACCGCTGCGGACAATAGATGTACGCCCCCCGCGGATGCTTCCGTTTGCACGAGGCGGCGGGACCAATGCAAAGCAATTGTCGCGGATTTTAACGTTCGATGACACTGTGTGGCAGTTTTGTCACAAGGGATTTTTGCGCGGAAAACCGTGCCCAATCGTGCAGCGATAGGTCTGGTGAGCCGGTCCGGAAGCGGCATGTCGGAACCGCCTTCGACACGGGGCCTGTCCGGCACGTCAATGTGCCTTTCGGGGGCCGATGCTCGGTTGACGCAAACGTAAGCCCCGCTTACCCAGTCTCGAAGAAAAACCTTCTGGAGAGAGAAGCCATGGCCACTGCCTATATCGTCGACGCCGTACGTACCGCTGGGGGGCGCCGGGGCGGGCGTCTGGCGGGGGTGCATCCGGTCGACCTCGCCGCCAAATCGCTCGATGCGATCGTCGAACGCTCGGGAATCGATCCCGCTGCCGTCGACGACGTGATCATGGGCTGTGTCAGTCAGGGCGGCGAGCAGGCGATGCAGGTCGGACGCAATGCCGTACTCGCCACGAAGCACCTGGGCGAAAGCACGCCCGCGGTCACCATCGATCGCCAGTGCGGCTCCAGCCAGCAGGCAATCCAGTTCGCCGCGCAGGCTGTCATGTCGGGGACGCAGGACGTCGTCATCGCCAGCGGCGTGGAAAGCATGAGCCGCGTGCCGATGGGCAGCACGGCGATGTTCCACATGAAAGAGGGGCTGGGCAACTACAAGTCGCCGGGCCTCGAGGAGAAGTATCCCGGCATCCAGTGGTCCCAGTTCATGGGCGCCGAGATGATCGCGGAGAAGCACGGTTTCTCCAAGGACCAGCTCGACAGCTTCTCGCTCGGCAGCCACCAGAAAGCCATCAAGGCAACCGAGGCTGGTCTGTTCAAGGACGAGATCGTGCCGGTCGAGATCGAGACGCCCGAAGGCACGGAAATGCACGTCGTGGACGAGGGCATCCGCTTCGACGCAACGCTGGAAAGCATCGCCGGGGTCAAGCTGCTGAGCCCCGAAGGCAGGATTACCGCCGCCAGCGCCAGCCAGCTCTGTGACGGGTCGAGCGCTGTCCTGATCGTCAGCGAGGAAATGCTGAAAACGCATGGCCTGATGCCGATGGCCCGCATTCACAACCTGACCGTGACCGCAGGCGATCCGGTCATCATGCTGGAAGAGCCGCTGTTCGCCACCGACCGCGCGCTCCAGAGGGCAGGCATGAAGATCGACGACATCGACCTTTACGAGGTGAACGAGGCGTTTGCGCCGGTGCCGATGGCATGGCTGAAGCACACGGGCGCGGATCCCGACCGGCTCAACGTCAATGGCGGCGCCATCGCGCTCGGCCATCCGCTGGGCGCCAGCGGTACGAAGCTGATGGCGACGCTGGTTCATGAGCTGCGCGCGCGCGGCAAGAAATACGGACTGCAGACGATGTGCGAAGGCGGCGGCGTCGCCAATGTCACCATCGTCGAAGCCCTGTAGGAAACACTCCCCAATACGAGAGGATTATGTGATGGAAGTATCTGCAAACACCCCCGCCGTCGTCACCGGCGGTGCATCGGGTCTTGGCGAAGCGACGGCCCGCGCGCTCGCCGCCAAGGGCGCGAAGGTCGCCATTTTCGACATGAACGAGGAAAAGGGCGAAGCGGTCGCCAAGGATATCGGCGGCGTGTTCTGCAAGGTCAATGTGACCAGCGACGAGGACGTGGACGCTGGCTTTGCCAAGGCGCGCGAAGCCCATGGGCAGGAGCGCATCCTGGTCAATTGCGCCGGTATCGGCAACGCGATCAAGACCGCAAGCCGTGACAAGCAGACGGGCGAGATCAAGCACTTCCCGATCAGCGCGTTCGACTTCGTCATCCAGGTCAACCTGATCGGCACGTTCCGCTGCATCGCCAAATCGGCGGCCGGCATGATGAGCCTCGACCCGCTAAGCGACGAGGGGGACCGCGGCGCAATCGTGAACACGGCTTCGGTCGCGGCCGAAGACGGCCAGATGGGGCAGGCAGCGTATTCCGCATCCAAGGGCGGCGTCGTCGGCATGACCCTGCCGATCGCGCGCGACCTGATGAAGGAAGGCATCCGCGTAAACACCATCCTGCCGGGCATTTTCGAAACCCCGCTGATGAACGCCGCACCGCCGCAGGTGAAGGAAGCGCTGGCCCAGTCCGTGCCGTTCCCCAAGCGGCTCGGCAATCCGGGCGAGTATGCCAAACTTGCCATGTGCATGATCGAGACGGGCTATTTCAACGGCGAGGATGTCCGCCTCGACGGGGCCATCCGCATGTCGCCGCGCTGATCGGCAAAGCTAGGGGAAGGGCGGCCATCGAGCCGCCCTTTTCGTATCGGGAGAGAGACGCATGACAGACTTCGCGCAGATCACGCTGGACAAGGCCGATGGCATCGCGACCATTACGCTGAACCGGCCGGAGAAGATGAACGCCTATACCCGCACGATGGGGGCCGAAATCATGGCGGCCTTGGACGATACCGATGCCGACGACAGCGTGCGTGCGGTGATCTTCACCGGTGCCGGCGACCGGGCGTTTTGCGCCGGGGCCGACCTGACGCCCGAGGGCGGCGGGCACGTGTTTTCCGACCCGAACCAGGTCGATGACCTGTCCGACCCGCGCGTGCGTGACGGCGGGGGCCTGCTGACCCTGCGCCTGTTCGAATCGAAGAAGCCTCTCATCAGCGCGTGCAACGGCGTCGCGGTGGGCGTGGGCGCTACGATGCAGTGCGCGATGGATATCCGGCTGGCGGCGGACAATGCGCGTTTCGGTTTCGTCTTCGCGCGGCGCGGCATCGTGCCCGAAGCGGCCTCCAGCTGGTTTCTTCCGAAGATCGTCGGCATCCAGCAATCGCTGGAATGGTGCTTTACCGGAAGGATATTCGATGCGGCAGAAGCAAAGGAGGCAGGCTTCGTCCGCTCCCTCCACCCTGCAGGCGAACTGATGGGCGCGGCTCGCGCGCTGGGGAGAGAGATCGCGGACAACACCTCTGCCGTATCGGTCGCGATGACCCGCGCGATGCTGTACCGGCTGTCGACCGCCGACCACCCGATGGAGGCACACAGGATCGACAGCCGCAGCATCTATCGGCTCAGCCGCAGCAGCGATGCGAAGGAAGGCATCGCCAGTTTCCTGGAAAAGCGTCCGCCCGACTATCCCGACACGGTCAGTGGCGATATGCCGGACTTCTATCCCTGGTGGGAAGAAGCGGAATACAAGTGAGCATTGCAGGATGAGCAACTGGCATATCGGGGTACTGGGCGGCAGCGGCCTGTACGAAGGCATCGCGCTGGAAGACAGCCAGGAGATCGAGGTCGCCTCCCCCTTCGGTGCGCCGTCGGGCCCTGTCACGACGGGGCGCGCCAGGACTGCCGGTGGCGATGTGCGGGTGACGTTCCTTGCCCGGCACGGCGCAGGCCACCGATTGTCGCCCGACAGCGTGAACTACCGCGCCAATATCGACGTGCTGAAACGCTGCGGCGTGACCGACCTGCTCGCCGTTAGCGCCATCGGATCGTTGCGAGAGGAAATGGCGCCCGGACAGATGGTGGCTGTCGACCAGTTCATCGACCGGACCTGTTCACGGCCCCCCAGTTTCTTCGGCGAGGGGCTGGTGGCCCATGCAGGCCTGGCCGATCCGGTCTGCGCCCGCCTTTCCGCGTTGGCAGCCGATGCTGTCGAGGCGGCAGGCGGCGCGGTCCATCGCGGCGGAACCTATGTCGCGATCGAGGGACCGCAATTCTCGACCCGCGCGGAAAGCCGGATGTACCGCGCATGGGGCGGCGATGTCATCGGTATGACCGGCATGCCCGAGGCACGCCTCGCGCGCGAGGCGGAACTGCCATACGCGATGCTGGGGATGGTGACCGATTACGACAGCTGGCGCGATACCGAAGCCGGTGTGGAAGCGCACGACATCATGGCGACGCTGGCAGCGAATGCAGACCTTGCGCGCGCCACGCTGGCCGCCCTTCTGCAAGGTCTCCCCGCGATGCGTGAGGCCAGCCCGGTGGACACCGCGATGGAGCATGCGCTGATTACTTCGCCGGAGCGGCGCGATACGAACCTGGTTGCCCGCCTCGACGCGGTCGCCGGTCGCCTGCTCGGCTGATTGCGCATGTCCGGAACCGGCAACCCCTCTTCCGAGAGCGGCACCAGCACGCTTGCGGATTTCCTGCCTTACCGTCTCTCGGTCGCATCCAACGCGGTCAGTGCGCGTATCGCCGATCTTTATCGCAGCCGGTTCGGGCTGACGATCGGCGAATGGCGCATCATGGCGATGCTGGGTGAAGGCGAACCGCTGACCCAGCGCGAGCTCGTGACGGCCACGCTGATGGACAAGGTGGCGGTCAACCGCGCATGCAAGGTGCTGGAAAAGCGCGAACTGGTCTCCCGCACACCGCATCCCGATGACGGGCGTTCCCACCGGCTGGCGCTGACCGGCGCAGGGGAGGGGATCTACAACGAAGTCATGCCGCTGGCCCGCGAGATCGAACGCCAGTTGCTGGCAGGCTTCACGGAAGAAGAATACGAAACGATGCGCGGCCTGCTGGCACGGTTGCGCCAGCAGGCCGAACATATCGGATCGGGTTGACCCGGCCGAAGCGGAGCACCGTTTGCAGCGCGCCGCGGGCCGTCCCTGCTAGCCCCCTCCGCCGGCGAGGTCGTCACCGGCAAAGGCATCGCTGATGGAACAGGCCGCCGGGCCCAGGATGACGATGAACAGCGTCGGCAAGATGAACAGGATCAGCGGGACGGTCATGATGGCCGGAAGGCGCGCGGCCTTTTCCTCTGCCCGCATCATGCGCTCGTTGCGGAATTCCGCCGAAAGGACACGCAGGGCGGAGGCCAGCGGGGTACCGTAGCGCTCGGTCTGGACCATGGTCGTGACCACGCCCTTCACCGATTCCAGGTTCACGCGGTAAGCGAGGTTGTCGAACGCCTGCTTCCGTTCGCTGAGAAAGGATAGCTCGATCGCGGTCAGGGCGAATTCGTCGCCCAGTTCGGGATAGGCACGTCCCAGTTCCTTCGCCACGCGGTTGAATGCGGCGTCGACCGTCAGGCCGGCCTCCGCACAAATGACCAGCAGGTCGAGCGCGTCGGGCAAGCCCTTGCGAATGGCGTCGGTACGCTTGGTCGCCTTGTTCTTGAGGAAGAGCTCGGGCGCCTTGTAGGCGAACCCGACGGCACCGACCAGCACGCCGAGACGTTTCGTAGAGCCCCAGTCGGCGGGAAGCATGTCGGTTGCATAGATGATGATCGCGGCAATGATGCCGATCACGACCGGCAGGATGGCGCGGATACCGATGACCAGAACGGCCAGTTCCTGGTTCCGGTAACCGGCATGGGCCAGTTTCTGCCGGATATCGTCGACCTGGCTCTGCTGCAGGACCTTGAAGCTGTCGAGCGTGTCGCGGACCTTCTCGGTCGTCTCGGTCTTCTTGACCAGGCTCTGGCGCTTCTTGCCGGAGGCGGTGATGATACCGGCCTTCAGTTCTTCGCGGCGGCTGTTCAGAGCCTTGACCCGCTTGCTCATGGGGTCCTTCACGGTCACTGCGGCATATATCGCCAGCATGACAGCCATGGCGGCGACACCGGCCAGCAGTGTCCCGACCAGCAGGACATCGACTCCGAGGAGCGTGGGGCCTTGTGGGTTATCGAGCATGGTTCTCTTCTTCCCCGGTCAGATTTCGAAGCTGACCATCTTGGCCATGATGAATACGCCGATGGACATCCATACCAGGCCGCCGAGACCTGCGACGATGAGGCGGTCTTCGGAGAAGAAGCCGGCGACATATTCCGGATTGATCCACCAGATCAGGCCGAACACGATGAAGGGCAGCGAGCCCACGATGTAAGCGGAAGCCTTCGATTCAGAGCTCATGGCCTTGATCTTGAGCTTCATCTGCGTGCGTTTGCGCAGCACATCGCCCAGATTGCTGAGCGTTTCGGCCAAGTTACCGCCTGTCTCACGCTGAATCGCAAGGGTGATACAGAAAAAGTTGAATTCGGGGATGCCCAGGCGGTCGGCGGTTTCCTGAAGCGATTCCTCCATCGTGCGACCGATCCTGATACGCTCGACGATACCCTTGAATTCCACGCCCACGGGGCCGGGGATTTCCTGCGCTACCACGGCAAGCGTCTCTGTCACCGGCAAGCCCGAACGCAGGCCGCGGACCAGCAGGTCGATTGCGTCGGCAAACTTGACGTTGAACTGCGTGGTGCGCCGCTTGATGAAATGATTGACCACCATATGCGGCAGGCCGAGCCCGACGACGATACCGACCACGGCCGACAGGGCAAACGCGCCTGAGCGCAGGTAGACGAGAACGGCGACCGCGAGAAACAGACCAAGCGAGGAATAAAGATACTGCGAGACGGACCAGCCCTTACCGGTCCTCTGCAGGCGGATTTCCAGCGCTTCGAGCCGCGAACCGGACCCGGCCACCTTGTGTGCCCGCGGCTTGCGCGATGCGATGGCCTTTTTCAGCTGGCTTTCGACCTTCGTGTCGGTGCTTTCCGAATGCCGGAACCGAACGGCCTGCAGCCGCCGCGCGCTTTCCTTGCCGGCGGACGGACCGGAGACAGCCATGTAGCCCACGACGAGGAAGGCCATCAGGCCCATCGCGAATAGCAGGAGCTGGAATATGCTCATCGGTCAGTACTTCCGTTCAAATGCGCAGGGGTTCGGCAAGGCTTGGCTGGACCGGGACCGGCAGGGCTGCGAAGCGCCGCCGGTCCGATCCGGTCATTCCGCCGCTACGCTTTCCTTCGGTTCCTTGCTCTTCTTTTTAAGCAGGGACTTGATGTCGAAGCTTCCGAGCAGCGATTTCTTGGCTGCGGCATCGACCTCGCTTTCTTCGACGCTGGCCCCCACGACGCGGTCGGCCAGCTGCTTGATCGCGCTGGTCGCCTTGCTCGCCGGATTGGCATCGACGAACACCTGGCCCAGCTTGGCAGCGTTCGCCGCCGCTTTCGCGTCATAGGGCACGGTGATGTCGATCTTGCGCTCGATGGAGGCTTCGAAATCGGTCTTGCTGATCTCGGCAATGCCGGACTGTACCTTGTTGGCGACGATCAGCGGCTGCGCGTGCGGCGCATTGGTCTTCAGCCACGAAAGGATGCGGATCGTGTCGCGGGCCGAAGCCAGCGTCATGTCGGCCCCCAGCACGACGACGTTCACGTCGGCGAGCAGGTTGGGGAAGTTGATCAGCATGTTTCGCGGCATGTCGATGACGGTCATCTCGAATGCCTGGCGGAACTCTTCCTCCAGCTGGAGGAAAGCCGTGCCATCGGTCATCAGGGGCGAGTTGATCGGCGCCTCTGCCGACAGGATGGCCAGGTTGTCGTTCGCGCGGATCATGGCGCGTTCGATGAACAGGCCGTCGATACGGCTGGGATTGTCGATCGCGTCGGTCAGGCCGCGGCCCGGTTCGAGGTCGAGCGAAAGTGCGCCGGTCCCGAAATGGACATCGAGATCCAGAAGGGCGGTCGGCATCTTCATGTCGTCGCTGAAATGCCAGGCAAGCGAAGTCGCAAGCGTGGACGAACCGACACCGCCACGCGTTCCGACCACGGCGGTCGAGATATGGCGCCTGACGGTATCCGCGTCGTTGGCCTTGGGCTGCGCGAAAACGGCCTGTGCCTGCGTCAGGGAATCGCGAAGCTGTCCGGCCGAAAGCGGTTTCAGCAGGTAGTCGTGAATGCCGCTGGCCAGCAGGTCGCGGTAAAGGCGAACGTCGTTGACCTGACCCACCGCGATGACCACCGTCCCCGGTTCGCAGACCTCTGCCAGCGCGTTGATATCGTTCAGCGGATCGCCGCTTTCCGACAGGTCGACCATCAGGATGTTCGGGCTGGCCGAGACGCTGAGGGACTGGACCGCATTGCGCAGGCCACCCTTGTTGCACTTCTCCGGCTGCCAGCCCATCTCGATCACGACGGGGCGCAGGATGTCGAGCGCGGTATCGTCGCAGATATAGGCGGCGAAGGGATCACGATTGCCGGGCATGCCGGCGCTCCATGGCGCGTTCATCGTTATTGTCCTCCGTCTTCAGAGCCGAAGCCGCCGCCCTGCAGGCCGCCGGCGCCGGTCAAGGGTTGCTCGACATAGCCCTGGATGGCCTTGTTCGACGTGCGGATCACGGTCTCGCCGGAGCCGCGCTGACCTTCGATCAGGTCTTCGGGATTGGCGACCATCGCGGCCAGGTTGCTGTTGGCAGCGCAGCCGTAACCGGGCGACGTGCCGTTGGTGTAATTCATGTCGGTCGTAACCGACCAGTCGGGACATCCCGGCACGCTCGCGGTGGAGCGGGTGATGACCACGCGGGCATTGCCCGGGCCGACATTGCCGGCCGTCACGGGTGCGCCGTCGCTGATCAGGATGCCGTGGCGTCCCGCCAATGCAGCGACCGCGGCCCGCGTGGCCGGGCTGCGCATCGGATCGTCGATCGAGACGCGGTCGCCATAGCCAAGGTCCATCGTTTCGAACCAGCCGGCCAGGCGCTGCTGTTCGACTCCATTGAGGCCGGATGCGCCGCTGCGGACGTCGAAGACGTAATTGGTGCGTTCGACGACCGGCTGCTTCACACTGTAAAGGCTGCGGTTTTCCGGCATCCCGCCACAGGCGGAGAGGGCCAGACCGAGGGAAAGCGACACGGCGCCTGCGAAAATTCGTTTGGATTTCGTCATCGGTGGATCCTCTCTCACTTGAGGCTGAAGCCGGGAGCGGCCACGGCGGGCTTCTCGCTGCGCTTTGCTTTGGAACCGGTCTTCGCAACCTGTTCCGGAGCGCTGTTGCCCGGCGCCGGCAGGACCGTTTCCGGAGAGATGCGCGAAATGCCCGGCGTGCTGCCGGCAGACCGGTCGACCGCGGTCGGGCCGGGGCGCACTGCGCCGCTGACGCCGTCATTGTTGCGGTATTCGATCATCTGCTGGAATTCGTTCGCCGCGCGGTATCCGTCGGTCGGCAGCCTGATCTCGTTCGGGTTGACCGGTTCGACCAGGTAAGGCGTAACCACGATCACCAGCTCCGTTTCACCGCGGCGGAAGCTGCGGCTGCGGAACAGATTGCCAAGGATCGGAATGTCCCCGGCGCCCGGTGCCTTGTCGAGCGTGTTCTGCGCGTTGTTGCTCATCAGGCCGGCAATCATGAAGCTCTGCCCCGATCCCAGCTCGATCGTCGTTTCCGCGCGCCGGATGGTCAGCGCCGGAATCTGGAAGCCGTTGAGCGTGACCGCACCTTGCGAGGAAAGTTCGGACACTTCCGGACGGACCCGCATGGAGATGCGGCCATTCGCCAGCACGGTGGGCGTGTAGGCGAGGCTCACCCCGAACTTGCGATATTCGACGGCAGTCGCACCGAGCCCCTGGCTGATCGGGATGGGAAATTCGCCGCCCGCCAGGAAATTGGCCGTCTCGCCGGACAGTGCGGTCAGGTTCGGCTGCGAAAGCGTGGTCACCAGGCCGTTGCGCTCGGCCAGGTCGAGCGTGCCGGCAAGGTCGAGGCCGAGCAGACGGCCGAGCCCGGCGATCGTCGCGCCCTGGCCCGTGCCATCGATGACGGTGACACCTTCCGAACCTGCATTGACGCCGGTACCCGCCGGGGCGCCGGGGCTGTATTGCGGGAATGCGCCGCGCCCGGTGGTGACACCGAACTGGAAGCCGTCCGTGCTGTCGGCGGAGATCAGGTTGGCCCCGATATCGCGGACCAGCGAGCGGCTGACCTCGGCAAAGCGGACCTGCAAATTGACCTGCAGCGGTGTCGCCATGCGAAGGCGGCTGATGACATTGGTTTCCTCGCCCACGAAAGCGGAAACGAGGCGCTCTGCTTCCGCGGCGTCTTCCGGTGCGGCGACGGTCCCGGTCAAGAGAACGGTGTTGTTGCCCAGCGTCGAGCTGGCAATCTGCGCATCGGGCATGGCCAGCGTCAGCATCTGCGAGATGCTTCCGATGTTGGAGCCGACGGTCACATTGGCCGCCCAGATCACGTCGCCCGCGGCATTGCTGGCATAGACCGTGGTCTCGCCGCCTGCCTTGCCGAACAGGTAGAGCTGGTTGCGCGATTTCACCTGCACATCGGCGATGGCATCGTTCGCGACGAACACGTCCGCCATGGTGCCGGGGACGGTGATCAGCTCACCGCGACCCATCGAAAGGACGATGTCCTGCGAGGGGCGGGTGACGCCCTGCGCCTGTGCCTCTGCCGGGGCGAGGGACGCCAGGGGTGCCATCGCGAGCCCTGCGAGCAGCAGTGAAGCGATTGCCTTACGTGGTTCTGGCCGTTTCATGTTCGTGCCTTTCTGGCGAGCGAAAGAAAATGCGGGGTGTGCAGCGCGGATCGTCATGTCACTTGCTCACTTCGACTTCGGTGGTGGCCTTGCCGCGGGTGACGCGCACGACCGGGCCTTTCGGCTTTTCGGGCGCTGCCGCGACCGTACCGTTGCCGGCCGGCTGGTTCGCCACGGTGACGACGGTCTGCGGTGCAGCTTCGGTCTTGCGGCGCGGCATCGTCGAACGCTGGAAGCGCGAGACGTCGCCGCCGGTCTGGTAGGTGGTGGAACCTTCGCTCGGACGGCCCATCGCCTCGCGCAGAAGCTTTTCTTCCTCTTCCGGGCTGATATTTTCCGGAATGGTCACATCGCCCGAGGCAATGGCGCGTTCCAGTTCGGCCTGGTTGTCCGCGATCGAGCGGAGCGACAGGCTGAGCGTGCCGATCGTCTGTGCAACGGACACCTTTTCCGCGATCTTCGGCGTCACCTCGAGCGTGACGGTGCGGAAGGCGCGAACCACGGTGTCGCCCGCTTCGTTGGTTTCCTGCGTGGTCGACTGGTCGGTTGCCAGCACGCGCAGGTTGCGCAGGATGGTTTCGGTGGCGCGCAGCGCACCGCCATCATCGCCGCCCTCGACAGCCTGGGTCAGCATCAGGTCGACGCGGTCGCCCGGGAAGACGAAGCCGCCAACGCCGGTCTTGGCCGACACGGGAACCGTGATGGCCCGCATGCCCGGGCCGAGTGCTGCGGCAAGGAAGCCGCGGTCGCCGGGTGCCACGAGCGAACCCTGCGTGACAGGCTCGCCTGCAGTGACAGGGTGACGAACGACCGTGCCGAGCAGTTTGGAGATATCGGATTCGCCCTCGATGAAATAGGCTTGCTGAACGAGCTCTTCGGGCCATTGCTGGAAACCGATGGCGTCCGCCGTGATGATGGTGCCGGTCGGCAGCGCGCGCTGGGCCACCAGGACCTTGGGGCCCTGGGGTACGGGCGCCGCAGCCTCGACCTGCGGTGCAGCGGCGTCCGCAAACAGGCTGCGTGCGGCCAGAGCCGTGCCGACGGCGATGATCAGAGCTGCAAGCAGCAGTACAAGCTTCTTCCGGTCCATGGCTCTCAAAGCCCCCTATGTCGCACCCGGAAGACGTCCGGGTTTGCTATGGTTGTCGTCGATACGCGGCGATTGGTTAAAATCGGGTTCACCCCGATTGCAGCGTGCCGATAAATCGGTGAAATTCCCCGCGGTCACAGACCGATGGATGCGCCCGCCTGCGGCAGGTGATGGGTTCCCAGGACCCACAGTCCGCCAATGGCGATGGCCACGCCGTAGGGTATGGCCAGCCTGTCCTTCTGGCGGCGGATGATGTGCCAACCGCCCAGGACGATGCACAGGATGCCACCGGACACTGCCATGACGAACAGCAATTGCAGGAACAGCATGGGCTGAATCCACAGCGCCAGCGCCGTCAGCAGCTTTACGTCGCCGCCGCCCATCAGGCCGAAGGCGAACATCGTGGCAAGGATTGCGAAGGCGAGGAAGGCAATGCCGACCTGCATGGCAACGTCCGGCCACAGGCTCGCGCCACTGGCCCACCAGAACACCGGTGCGCCAAGGGCGATGCCAAGATTGAGCCAGTTGTCGATCTGGCGCCGCCTTATGTCGGTCAGCGCCGCAGTCACCAGCGCGATTGCAAGCGCAACCAGCAGTCCGTATTGGATGTAGTCGTGCATTTGAAATGCCCCCGAATTCCCAGTCGGAAACTGGTGCTACAGATTATCGCTTACCAAAAAGTAACCAACGGCAGAGGCAAGGCATTATCCATTCAGGCGACAGCACGACCGCACCGTTCGACAGGCGCGCAATCCCCGCAGCGGCGAGCGAAAGCCGGTGGGAAGCGAGCGATGGCCACCCCATTCGCCGCATAGACTGGCCGGGCGATGAGGCCGGGTCGGACGGCGCGGTGCGCGGATCGATTCTGTTCCTGCCCGGGCGCGGGGACCACTACGAGAAATACCTGGAAACGCTGGACGAATGGCACCGCGGCGGCTGGCGTGTCACGGCTGCCGACTGGCGCGGGCAGGGCGAATCCGGACGCCTGGGCAAGGACGACGTGACCGGCCATATTTCCGACTTCGCCATCTGGACCCACGACCTTGCCGAACTTTGGTCGCGCTGGACTGCGGAGACGCCCGGCCCGCACGTGCTGGCGGGTCACTCCATGGGCGGCCACCTGGTCCTGCGTTCGGTTGTAGAGGGCCGGACGAGGCCAGACGCGCTGGTCCTGGTCGCGCCGATGCTGGGCTTTAGCGACAGTTTCATCCCGATCGGCATCACCCATGCCGCGGCGAAACTGATGAACCGGGTCGGCGACCCGATGCGACCGGCATGGAAGTGGAGCGAAAAGCCGGGCGAGCCTGCCGCCGCGCGCCACGCCCTGCTGACCCATGACGCGGAACGCTACGCCGACGAACTGTGGTGGCGCGAGAACCGCCCGGGCCTAAGGATGGGTCCCGGTAGCTGGGGCTGGGTCGAACGCGCCATCGCCTCCATGCGCTGGCTGGGGCGCTCCGACACGCTGGAGAAGATCGACGTGCCCACCCTGATCGTCGCGACGAGCAACGACAAGCTGGTGTCGTGGAACGCGGTCGGTCACGCCGTGCGCCACTTGCCCAAGGGCGAACTGGCAGCCTTCGGTGACGAGGCGCATCACGAGATACTGCGCGAAGTCGATGCAGTCCGGGATCGCGCAATGGCCGCCATTGCGCGCTTCCTGGACCGGGTCGCCCCTCCGTCCTGAGCGGATCGGCGCACGCAATGGCTGCTTACGATATCGCTGTCATCGGCGCCGGGATTGCAGGTGCCAGCCTGGCCGCCGAACTGGCCGCGCAAACCGGGTCGGGCGAGGGGATCGTCCTGCTCGAGGCGGAAGACCAGCCGGGCTATCACACGACGGGCCGATCGGCCGCGTTCTGGTCGGAGACCTATGGAGGCCCCGGCATCGTGCCGCTGTCGCTCGCATCCGGCGACAGCTTGCGCGACATGGGATTCCTTCACCGCCGGGGCGCGCTGCACATGGTTCGCGGCGATGACATGGGTGCGCTCGATAGCTTCATGACGACCTATGCCGATACCGGAGCGAAGCTGGAGAAGGTCGGGCGGCAGGTGATGGAAGCGCACGTCCCGGGGCTGCGTCCGGAATGGCAGGGCGCCGTTTACGAACCGGAATGCTCCGATATCGATGTTGCCGGGCTCCACCAGCATTATCTGGGGGAGGCGGCCCGGGCGGGCGCCTCGCTGTTCTGCCGGGCGCGGGTCGTCTCCTGTCGGCGAACCGCAGGCGCGTGTCAGATTACCTGCGCCGACGGACGGAGCTTCGAAGCCGCGCTGCTGGTCAACGCTGCCGGAGCCTGGGCGGACGAGATCGCTCGGCTGGCAGGGGCCGCGCCGCTCGGCATTACGCCGTATCGCCGGACGGTCGTGCAACTCGCTTTGGGCAGGGTACCGCCACCGGACCTCCCGCTGGTCCTCGACATCGGTGGGACATTCTATTTCAAGCCGGAAAATGGGAGGCTCTGGCTCAGCCCGCATGACGAGGTTGCGGACCGCCCTGGCGACGTCGCGGCAGAAGAGATGGCCGTGGCCGAGGCGATCGACCGGTTCGAAAACGTCGTAGACTGGCCGGTAGACCGGGTGGAACGGCGCTGGGCGGGCCTGCGCAGTTTCGCGCCAGACCGGTTGCCTGTCTATGGATACGACCCCGACTGCGAAGGCTTTTTCTGGTGTGCGGGCCAGGGCGGCTTCGGCATCCAGACCGCGCCGGCCGCCGCGCGCATGGCGGCGCGGCTCGTCACCGGCGCTGCACCCGAGGAGGGCCAAACCGAAATAGACCCGGCGGCCTATCTACCGGGCCGTTTTCACGAGGTGCCAAGAGATGCCCCCGACGGGTAGATTCCGCGACCTGCGCTGCTAAGGGTGTGAACCCCATCAAATGATACAGACGGAAGGACGACGAATGGCCCACCATTTCGAGATCTACAAGGACAAGGCCGGCGAGTTTCGCGCGCGTTTCAGCTATAACAGCGAAGTGATGTTCTCGACGCAGGGCTATTCGTCGAAGGCCAGCGCGAAGAAGGCGATTGCCTCGATCCAGAAGAACGGTCCGGGGGCCGAGACGGTCGACAATTCCTGATAAATCGGTGTTCGGGCGCTATCCGCCCCGTGCGATCTGGTCGGCTGCCTCGGACGCGAGGGAGTCGACCCTTTCGTTTTCGGGATGGCCTGCATGGCCTTTGACCCAGTTCCATTCGATCTGGTGGCGGTCCGATACCTCGATCAATTCGTGCCACAGGTCGGCATTGCGAACCGGTTTCTTGCTGGCATTGACCCAGCCGCGCTTCTTCCAGCCGTGGACCCACTTGGTAATCCCGTCGAGCACGTATTTGCTGTCGGAATAGAGCGTCACGCTGCACGGTTCGATCAGCGCTTCCAGCGCGCGGATTACCGCGGTCATTTCCATGCGGTTATTGGTCGTGTCCGCCTCGCCGCCGCTCAGTTCCTTCTCGTGCTGTCCCATGCGCAGCAGCGCGCCCCAGCCGCCGGGGCCGGGATTGCCCTTGCAGGCGCCATCGGTGAAGATCTCGACATGTTTCATGGCAGACGCGTTGTGGCAGGCTCCGTTCGTCAGGCGAAGGCTTTCGGCCCCGCCTCGTCGTAGAATAGCAGCCGCTGGACGAATTCCATCGGGTCCTTGCGCGTTACCAGCGCATCGGCTGGTGTGAACAGCCAGTCATAGCTGCGTGTCGCAATGAAACGAAGGGCAGCTGCCTTGGCGAGGAAAGGCAGGGCGGCGCGTTCCTCGTCCGACAGGGGGCGCACGGTCTCGTATCCCTCAACCAGCGCGCGCCCGACATCGGGGCGGAACTGTCCCGTCCCGCGCTCGAACGACCAGGCGAGATGCGTGGTCGCAAGGTCGTAAGCCAGCGTTTCATGACAGGCGAAATAGAAGTCGATCATCGCATTGACGCGGTCGCCTTCGACCAGGACGTTGTCGGGAAACAGGTCGGTATGCGCGATGCCCTGCGGCAGGGTATCGGGCCAATTTCCCGCCAACTTCGGCATATGGTCCGCAACGAGGGCGGGCAGGGCAGGGTCGATCTCTCCCAAGCGCCCTTCGCAGGAATCGAACAGGGCCGCGACGCCTGCCGGGCCCAGCGTGTTGGCGCGGCGTCCCCCGTAATCGCGCGATGCCAGATGCATCCCGGCCAGTGCCTCGCCGGCAGAACGCGCCTGTGCCGGGGTCGGCGCGTCGACCGAGAGGCCGGGCAGGAACTCGATCAATGCAACCGTCTTGCCGCCGATCTTGCGCGACGCCGCGCCGCTGCGGTCGTGGATCGTTCGGGGGACGGGGCATCCGCGCGCCGCCAGATGGTCCAGAAGATCGAGGAAGAAAGGCAGGTCGGCAAGATCGATATGCCGTTCATACATGGTCAGGATGAAACGTGAGCCGGCTTCGCCGCCGGCCGTCTCGATCAGCCAGTTGCTGTTGGATACGCCCTCGGCAATCCCTTTCGCCGAGACGAGTTCGCCGA
Source organism: Altererythrobacter sp. MTPC7 (assembly GCF_042851395.1). Lineage (NCBI taxonomy): Bacteria > Pseudomonadati > Pseudomonadota > Alphaproteobacteria > Sphingomonadales > Erythrobacteraceae > Altererythrobacter > Altererythrobacter sp. MTPC7. Next base: position 53,384 of record NZ_BTGS01000004.1, read on the forward strand.
CATCGTACTGGCCGATCAGGTCCGACAGGTCTTCGGCGGAAAGATGGGTATAGACCGCCATGCGCGCAGACTTACTCGGTCAGCTGGCGGGGCAGCTTGAAGACCATCTTTTCCTCTGCCGCGACCAGAGTGTGCTCTTCCACGGTGCGCCACTCGGCAATCTTGTCGACGACTTCGCGGACAAGCTTTTCAGGGGCGGAAGCCCCGGCGGTCAGCCCCAGCGTGCCGACGCCTTCCAGCCAGGCAGGGTCGATATCGTCCGCCCGCTGGATCAGTTTCGCATCGGTCCCGCAACGCTCCGCCACTTCGACGAGGCGCACCGAATTGGAGCTGTTGGGCGCGCCGATGACCAGCACGAGGTCGCTGCCTGGTGCGATTTCCTTCACCGAGGCCTGCCGGTTGGACGTGGCGTAACAAATGTCTTCCGCCTTGGGTCCGACGATATGCGGGAAACGGTCCTTCAGCGCGGCGATGATGTCGGCCGTGTCGTCCACCGAAAGCGTCGTCTGGGTCAGGAAGGACAGCGGCGTTTCGTCCGCGAAATCCAGTTTCGCGACGTCTTCCATCGTTTCGACCAGCGTCATCTGGTCGGGGTCGACCTGGCCCATCGTGCCGATGACCTCCGGATGGCCCTCATGGCCGACGAAGACGATGTGCTGCCCTTTTTCGATCTGGCGCTCCGCCTGGCGGTGAACCTTGCTGACCAGGGGGCAGGTCGCATCGACATACACCATGTTGCGCCGTTCCGCCTCTGCCGGGACCGATTTCGGCACGCCGTGCGCGCTGAACACAACCGGTGCATCGGTGGGCACTTCGTCCAGCTCCTCGACGAAAATGGCGCCCTTCGCCTTCAGCCCGTCGACGACATAGCGGTTGTGAACGATTTCGTGCCGGACATAGACCGGCTTGCCGTATTTCTCGAGCGCGCGCTCCACGATCTCGATCGCGCGGTCGACGCCGGCGCAAAAACCGCGCGGGGCCGCGATCAGCAGGACGAGGCCGGGCTTCTCCTGCGTTCCGGCGCCATTCGCCGCGGAAAGGGAATCGCTGTTGTGGATCGGCAAGGGGGCATTCATGCCACCGCCTCTAGCGCTTTGTCCGCGCCCTCGCTAGGGCCGCAGCATTCGAATTTGCCCGTCCAGAGCGAAGGACCCGATCCGCCATGCTTTCACGTCGCCAGCTTTCCTTGGCCACTCTTGCCGTTTTCGCCCTTGCCGGGTGCAGCCGTGAAGGCGAACTCGTCCTCAGCGAAGGCGTCGGCATCACCGCCGTGCGCTCTGCCTGTCCGGCGGTCGGCATTCCCGACTATACCGGCGACATCACGACATTCCGTGACGCGTCTTCGCAGCTGGCAAGCAATCTCGACATCACGGCTGCCATGACCGACGTCGAGAGCACCTGCGCGGAAGATGCAGGCCGTATCTACACCGCCGCCAGCTTCAACGTGGTTGCCCGCCGCAGCGACGTTCGCGGCGCGCGCACCGTCGAACTGCCCTATTTCTCGACCGTCCTTCGTGGCGGTTCGTCTGTCGTGAGCAAGCGCGTGGGCACGGTCACCCTGACCTTCGCCGACGGGCAGGAGCGCGCGATGGCAACCGGTCAGGCCGCCGCCTATGTCGACCGGGCCGCCGCAACGCTTCCCGAAGACGTGCGCGAGCGCATCACCCGCAAGCGCAAGCCCGGGGACCCCGACGCAGCGATCGATCCGCTGTCCGATCCCGAGGTGCGTCAGGCCCTGAACCGCGCGACCTTCGAATTGCTGGTCGGCTTCCAGCTGAGCGAAGCGCAGCTGGCCTACAACGCCACGCGCTGAGGCCGGCAGCCGGCATGGCTGCATGCGAGGCGAGAAGGTCGCTGCCGGGAACATCTTTGCGACCGGCCGGCGATAGGCTAGGCGCGCGCTCATGTCTGATACGCTTGCACAAACGACCACGATTCATGCCGCCTTCGCCGCGAAGGTGGATGCCGTCCTCAACGCGCTGGAAATGGAAGGCGCGCTGCCGCCCGAAACGCCGCGCGGCAATGTCACGGTAGAACCGCCGCGCGATCCCTCGCATGGGGACCTGGCGACCAATGCCGCGATGGTGCTGGCAAAGCAGGCGAAGACCAATCCGCGCGCGCTGGCGGAAAAGATCGTAGAACATCTGGGGCGTGACGCGGACATCGTCGAGGCGAGCATCGCCGGGCCGGGATTCATCAACCTGCGGCTGGACGAGAATGCGTGGCAGGGCGAATTGTCCGCGATGGCCGGGCTTGGCGCCGATTACGGGCGATCCGCGCGGGGGCAGGGCCAGTCGGTCAATGTCGAATACGTCTCTGCCAACCCGACGGGGCCGATGCATATGGGTCACGCGCGCGGCGCGGTGGTCGGCGACGCGCTGGCGACGCTGCTGGCCTTCGCTGGGCACGAGGTCACGCGCGAATACTACGTCAACGATGCAGGCAGCCAGGTCGATACGCTCGCCCGGTCGGCGCATATCCGTTACCGCGAAGCGCTGGGCGAGGATGTCGGCGAAATCCCCGAAGGCTATTACCCGGGCGACTATCTGAAACCCGTCGGCGCAGCGGCGGCAGAAGAATTCGGCGACCGTTACCGCGGCGCGCCCGAGGGCGACTGGCTCGAAATCTTCAAGGCGTTCGCGGTGGAGCGGATGATGGATGTCATCCGCTCGGACCTCGCGCTGCTGGGTATCGAGCATGACGTTTTCGCTTCCGAGGCCGCCTTGCAGGCAGCAGGCAAGCCGGACGAGGCGGAAGCGTGGCTGCGGCAGCACGATCTCGTCTATGACGGCATCCTGGAACCGCCCAAGGGCAAGGAGCCGCCCGAGGGGTGGGAGCCTGTCGAACTGCCGCTGTTCCGCTCCACCAGGTTCGGAGACGACCAGGACCGCCCGATCCGCAAGGCGGACGGCAAGTGGACCTATTTCGGTGCCGACCTCGCCTACCACATGCAGAAGGCGGAGAAGAGCGACGCCCTGATCGACATCTGGGGCGCGGACCATGCGGGCACGGTCAAGCGTATCAAGGCCGCCGTCGCCGCCCTGTCCGAAGGGCAGGACCGGACGATCCCGTTCGACGTGAAACTGGTGCAGATGGTCCACCTGATGCGCGATGGCGAACCGCTGAAGATGTCCAAGCGGTCGGGCAATTTCGTCACCATCGCCGACATGGTGGAAGAGGTCGGCAAGGACGTGGTGCGCTTCACCATGCTCAGCCGCAAGGCCGATGCCCAGATGGAGTTCGATTTCGCCAAGGTGGTGGAGGCGAGCAAGGACAACCCCGTCTTCTATGTCCAGTACGCCCATGCCCGCATCAGCTCGACCCTGCGCAAGGCTGCGGCCGACGGGGTAACGCCTTCGGGCGATGCTCTCGACCGGCTGGGCGAGGCGGAATGGACACTGGTGCGACAGGCTGCGCAGTTCCCCCGCATCGTGGAAGCAGCGGCCGCGGCGCGCGAACCGCACCGCGTGGCTTTCTTCCTCTATGACCTCGCCGCGGCCTTCCACGCCTATTGGCATGGCGGCAACGAAGACCCGGCAAAGCGCGTCATCGTGGCACAGGACGAACAGCTGACCGCGGCGAGGCTTTTCCTCGTCGATGCGATCGGGCAGGTAATCCGCAATGGCCTCTCCCTGCTGGGGGTGGAGGCAGTCGAGGAGATGTGACGATGTTCGGGGGCGAAAAGGACTCTGGCGAAGAAGAATACACCACCGCCCACGAGGCGATGCGTGACGACGATGCCGACTGGACCGGTGCCGAGGATGAAACCGACGGTCTGGCCGAAGAGGGCATCATCGAAGACGACGCTGACGACGATCGCCTGAACCTGGACGGCGACGACGAAGCTCTGCCGTGGCTGGAATCGAGCGATTATGCCGAGGAAGAGGGCGTCGATACCGGGCGCCTGGTGGGTTTCGTCCTGCTGGGCCTCCTGGCGCTGGGCCTGCTGGTCGGCGGCATCTGGTTCCTGACCAATCGCGGACCCGATCCGGAACTCGTTGCCGATGGCAGCACGATCGAGGCACCGGAAGGCGATTACAAGCGCCGGCCGGACGACGCGGGCGGCCGTGAATTCCCGGGCACGGGCGATGTCGCTCCGGCAGTCGGCGAAGGTCAGACCCGCGAGGGACGCCTGGCAGAAGGCAGCACCAGCGGCGAAGGCGAGGGAGCAGCGCGCCCGAGCGCGAATGCACCCAGCGCAGGCGATACCGGTTCCAGTGCCAATGCCTCTGGCGGCAACGACAACAGCGGTTCGGCGGGCACTGCTTCGTCCGGTTCGGCATCGGGCCCCGGCGTTCAGGTCGGCGCCTATTCGACGCGTTCGGCGGCGGAGGCGGGCTGGCAGCAGCTTGGCCGCCAGACCGACGCTCTGTCGGGCGTGCGCTATCGCATCGTCGAAGGCACGGCCGATATCGGCACGGTCTTCCGCCTGCAGGCGACGCCGGGCGACATGGCAGCCGCCAACCGCCTGTGCACGGCGCTGAAAGCGGACGGGTTGGCCTGCCAGGTCAAGCCGTAAGGCGGTTCATGGTCATACGGGCAGATGCGGATGAAATCGCGGTGGCCGCTATGCTAAAGCCTATCCACACGGGAAAGCCCGCGCACCCTTGCGGTGAGCGGGCTTTCTTGCGATTTTCGATGCGATGAAAACCCCTGCGATCTTCGGCCTTTCCGGCCCTGAACTGCTCCCCGGCGAACGCGACTTTTTCCGCGATGCCGATCCTGCGGGTTATATCCTGTTCGGGCGCAATTGCGTCGACCGGGAACAGCTTCGCCGACTGACAGACGACCTGCGCTCCATTCACGGGCGCGACCACCTGATCATTTCCATCGACCAGGAGGGCGGGCGCGTTGCGCGGATGAAGCCGCCGGAATGGACGCGCTATCCGGCGGGGGAGGTTTTCGCGGCGCTCTACGACATCGCGCCCGCCTCCGCGATCGAGGCGGTCCGCGTCAATGCGCAGGCGATGGCGCTCGAACTCGCGCAAGCCGGTATCACGGTCGACTACCATGCCCCGCTCGACGTTCGCCGCCCGGAAACGGACAACGTTATCGGGGACCGCGCCCTGGGCAGTGATCCGGTTCAGGTCGCAGCGCTGGGCCGCGCCATGCTGGAAGGCATGCAGCGGGGCGGCGTCGTGGGCTGCCTGAAGCATATGCCCGGACATGGCCGCGCGACCTGCGACAGCCACAAGGAAATGCCCGTGGTAGAAGCATCTGCAACAGAACTGGAAACGGATATCGCGCCGTTCCGTGCGCTGTCCGATGCGCCACTGGGGATGAGCGCACATATCGTCTTCACCGCTTGGGATCCCGATAACCCGGCCACGCAGTCGTCCACGGTCATCGCGGACATCATCCGCGGCGAGATCGGTTTTGGCGGCCTGCTGCTGACAGACGACATCGACATGCAGGCGCTCTCCGGTTCGATTGCCGAACGCTCGCGCATCGCGCTGGAGGCTGGCTGCGACATATCGCTCAATTGCTGGGCCAAAATGGACGACATGGTCGCCATCGCCGAAACCTGTCCGTCCCTTTCCGGCAATAGCCTCGCCCGGCTCGAAGCGGTGCACGAGGCCATGGCGCAGCCGGCGGAAGACGCGGATCGCGCAGCCCTGCTTGCGAAGCGCGACGCGCTGCTTGCTGCGGCCGGGATCGAAAGCGGAATGGCTGCTTGACGGAAGAGGCGCTCATCCTCGGCCAGCCCGATACGGGAAGCAACGGCAATGAATGGCGGGGCATCGCCGCGCCGGGCACGACCGACGAGGGGGCGCTCTATCTCGCGCTGGATGGCTGGGAGGGCCCGCTCGACCTGCTGCTGGACCTCGCGCGGCGGCAAAAGGTGGATCTGCGGCAGATTTCCATCCTCTCGCTGGTCGACCAGTATCTCGAATATATCGACCGGGCAGAGGCGCTGAAGCTGGAACTGGCGGCGGATTACCTCGTGATGGCGGCATGGCTCGCTTATCTCAAATCCGCGATGCTTCTGCCCAAGGAAGAGCAGGAGGATCCCAGTCCGGAAGAGCTTGCCCTGCGGCTGCAATTGCGGCTCCAGCGGCTTGGCGCGATGCGGGAAGCCGCAGCCCGGCTGATGGCGCGCGACAGGCTGGGCCGCGATGTCTTCACGCGTCCCTCGCCCGAAGGTTTGCGGATCGATCGAAAGACGGCCTGGAAATGCGACTGGTTCGACGTCGTGCAGGCTTATGGCCAGGTGAAGGCGCGAACGGCGCCCGCCGTCCACATGGTACGCGAGCGCCCGGTCATGACGCTCGACAGCGCGCTCGACAGGGTCCAGGCCATGCTCGGGGTGACGCTGGACTGGATGGCGCTGGAAGAGTTCCTGCCGCCCCATGCCGAACCTCGCCTCCGCAAATCGGCCATGGCGTCCAGCTTCGTCGCTGCGCTGGAACTTGCCCGGCTGGGCAAGGCGGAACTGGCACAGGACGAGATCTTCGGCACGCTCCGGCTGAGGCGAGCGAAGGCGTGAGCGGCCCCGGCGATTTCGAGCGGGCGGTTGAGGCCACGCTGTTCGCCGCCGAGGAACCGATGACGGCGGACGCGCTGGCGACACATCTTGGCGATGCGCCGCCAGCAGATGTGCGCGAGGCGTTGCAGCGACTTGCGAAGCATTACGACGCGCGCGGCATCCGGCTGGTCGAGCGGGCGAAACGCTGGCATTTCCAGACCGCTCCCGACCTCGCCCATATCCTGCGGCGGGAGAAGGAACAGGTTCGCCGGTTGAGCCGGGCGGGGACGGAGGTACTCGCCATCGTCGCCTATCACGAGCCTGTCAGCCGGGCCGAGATCGAGGCCATTCGCGGTGTCCAGACGGCCAAGGGTACGCTGGACGTGCTGATGGAAGCGGGCTGGGTCCGGGTTGCCGGGCGGCGCGAAGTGCCCGGCAGGCCCGTCATCTACGCGACGACGCCCGACTTCCTTGCGCATTTCGGGCTGGCGAGCCGCCGGGACCTGCCGGGAATCGACGAATTGCGCGCATCCGGCTTGCTCGATCCGGTCGACGACGCCTATGATGCGCTCACCGGCGAGGATAGCGAGAACGAGGACGCGCCGACAAGCGAGCAGGTCGATAACGAAGCCTGACTGGCGCGCGCGTCCGCAAACCCCTATATCGGGGCCACATTCATATTCGGAGACGTCCCATGGGACAAATTGGCATCTGGCAGATTATCATCGTTGCAATCGTGATCCTCGTCCTGTTCGGGCGTGGCCGCATTTCCGAAATGATGGGCGATTTCGGCAAGGGCGTCAGCAGCTTCAAGAAGGGGCTGAACGACGACGACGGGAAAACGGGCACGGAACCGTCCGCCCGAATCGAGGCGCCGCGTCACGAAGCCAAGCCCGCCGGTGAAGCCGCCGCCGATCCCAAACCCGCCGAGCCGGTCGACAAGAACGCCTGAGCCCGGGCCGGGCGGAGGGCCTCTTTCCCATGTTCGATATCGGCGCGCCCGAATTGCTGGTCATCGCGATCGTGGCGATCTTTGCCATCGGTCCGAAGGAGTTGCCGCATGCCATGCGTACCGCCGGGCGCTGGATCGGGAAGTTCCGCAGGATTTCAGGCAGTTTCCGCACCGGTATCGATGCCATGGTCCGCGAGGCGGAGATGGAGGACATGGATCGCAAATGGCGCGAACAGAACGCCCGTATCATGGCGCAATATCCCGATGAGGAAATGACGGGCGTGAACGAGGAACCCGGCACTCTTTCCGCTGCCGAAGCGCGCGAGGAGCAGGCGTCCGCGTCCGGCAAGAAGGCTGCGTCGTCGCTGCCCGAAACTTCGAGCGATGCCGAGGCAGCCGACAGGGCGAGCCGCGTGACGGACAAGGCGGGCGAATAGGCCATGGCGCTCAGCGATATCGACGAGACGCAGGCTCCGCTGCTCGATCACCTTATCGAGCTCAGGACGCGGCTGGTGCGCGCTGTCGCAGCGCTCGCTGTCGCCTTCGCGGTGTGCTTCTACTTTGCGGACCAGATCCTCGCTTTTCTTGCGAAGCCGCTGACCGATGCGTTCCCGGCAGGTGAGGGGAAACTCATCTACACGAAGCTTTACGAGGTATTCTTCGTCGAGTTGCGTGTGTCGCTGTTCGCCGCGTTCTGCGTCAGCTTCCCGATCATCGCCAACCAGCTATGGGCGTTCATCGCGCCTGGTCTCTATGCGAAGGAGAAGCGCGCTTTCCTGCCGTTCCTTTTCGCGACCCCGGTCCTGTTCGGGGCAGGCGCGTCGCTCGCCTATTTCGTCGTCATGCCGACGGCTTTCCGCTGGTTCCTGGGGTTCGAGGGGACAGCCGGCGGGCTCGATATCGAGGCCTTGCCGGCAGCGGGCGATTACCTCAGCCTCGTCATGCAGTTCATCCTCGCTTTCGGGATCAGCTTCCTGTTGCCGGTGTTGCTGCTGCTGCTGAACCGGGCCGGCATCGTCAGCCGTCAGCAGCTTGCCGGAGTGCGCCGGTATGTCATTGTCGGGGTGGTCGCGGTGGCCGCCATCGTTACGCCGCCCGATCCGGGGTCGCAGCTGATCCTGGCCCTGCCGCTCTATATCCTGTTCGAAGGGTCGCTTCTGCTGATGCGGATCGGCGAGAAGCGGCGCGCCAAAGAAGACGCGGCGGAAGACGCGCGGGCGGACAAGACGCCGACCGAATGATCCCGTTGGCCGACGGCTGAGGGCTCGTAAGGTCGCCGCGCCAGATCGTGGAACTATGGCAGCGATCCGCGTCTAGGTCGCTCGCAGGTCGCTCTAAGTGGCTGGCTCTGTTTCGAGCAGGCACAAAAAAAGCGGAGCCCGGAGGCCCCGCTTCTTTTGAACTCGAAAGCTCGTGTGAGCTTAGGCGCTCAGAACTTCATCATCGTCGTCGTCGTCGACTGCGATGAGGATGCCGCCGATCACGGCTGCTGCAGCCAGAACGGCGAGAATGATGCCACCGCCGGCGCTTTCACCGCCGAATTCGCTTTCGCCAGCGACCGGAGCAGCACGCTCCATCGAGACTTCTGCGGCGACCGGAGCGGCAGCAAGGGATACAGCAGCAGCAGCTGCGGCGAGAGTACGAAGCTTCATAACGTTGGTCTCCTGAACCAAAAAAATCGATTAATTCCGCCGCATTCGTAAGGTCGCAGCGGCGAACACGCAACCCCAATATAAGCCGAACCGTGACCTAACTGCCACAGCCGGGGCAAATACGTTACCGGATTGCAGAGTGATACGGTCGGTTCGAACGACCGGAAAGCAAAAGGGCCCGCGACGATGTCGCGAGCCCTTTCAAAATTCAGTGTCTTGAGGCTTAGGCGCTCAAGCTGTCGTCATCGTCGTCATCGTCGGCAATGATGATGATGCCAGCGACCACGGCAGCAAGGCCGAGGACATAGAAAATCGTGCTGCCGCCAGCGAAGGCGCCCAGTTCGTTGGTTTCGGCAACCGGCTGCGTACGCTCTACCGTTGCTTCGGCCATGACCGGAGTGGCGGCCAGGCCCAGCGCTGCAGTTGCAAGGGCGATGTTACGGAACGTCATAGATATCTCCAAGTATTTGAGAATTCGAAGTCGCGACCCATCAATCGGTTTGAACCGTTGGCAAGTTTGCTTGCGGGCCTCTTCGCCATACCATTGTAAAGATCGAGTTAAACCCGACGTTCCGAATTATCGCCAGACTGTTGCTGAGTGTCGCTCGCTTGCATCAATCGGGGCCGTCCTGCCCGGAATGCGCATAAACCCGCTCCCCGCCGATCCAAGTTTCCAAAACGCGGGTTTCCCTCAACTGCGCAGGCGAGACGAGGGTGGGGTCACGGTCCACGAACAGGAAGTCTGCCCGTTCGCCTTCCACCAGGCGACCGAATCGCCCTTCGGCGAAACCGGCATAGGCAGCGTCCTGCGTGAAACCCCTGATAGCGTTTTCGCGTGAGACCGCTTCTGCCGGAAACCAGCCGCCGAAGGGCTGGCCCTCCGCATCCTCGCGGGTGAAGGCCGTGGCGAGGCCGGCTTGCGGATCGGGCGATTCGACGGGAGCGTCGGACCCGAAGGCGAGCCGCGCGCCGGTCTGGGCGATGCTGCTCCAGGCATAGGCACCGTCCAGCCGGTCGGGCCCCAGCCGCGCTTCCGCCATCAGCCGGTCGGATGTCTGGTGCACCGGCTGCATGGAGGCGATGATGCCGGCCTGGCCGAAGCGGGCAATGTCGGCGGGGGTGACGATCTGCGCATGCTCGATCCGCCACCGGCGATCGCCGGTGTAGGTCTCGCTCAATTCCTCGATCGCCCCCAGCAGTTCCGCGTTGGCGGCATCCCCGATGGCATGGGTGGCAACCTGGAACCCGTCCATCGCGGCCCGGCTCATCAGGTTGCGAAGCTGTGCAGGGCCGAGCAGGGGCAGGCCGGTATTGTCGTGATCGTCGGCATAGGGCGCCTTCAGCCACGCGCCCCGCGAGCCGAGCGCTCCGTCGAGATAGAGTTTCACACCGCCCAGACGCAGGCGATCGTCATACAGCCACGGGGTCGGGCCGGGGCCTGCAATGGCCTCCATCGCATCGACACCGGCGGCATAGGCCATGATCCGCAGCTTGAGGCGGCCGGAATCGCCCGCACGGCGCATGGTCTGCCAGTCTTCCATGGTGGTGCCCATGTCGGCCGCTGCCGTAATGCCGAAGGCCAGGAGCTTCTCCTGCGCCTTGGCGAGGGCGGCGTCGCGGTCGCGCGGGCGCGGCTCGGGCACGACGCGCGCGACCAGATCGCCGGCGGCATCGACGAAGACCCCTGCCGGTTCGCCGGAGGGCAGGCGCATGATGTTGCCGCCGGCCACGTCCTTCGTGGCCTTCGTTACGCCGGCGGCCTTCAGTGCGGCGGTGTTCGCCCATCCCGCATGGCCGTCCACCCGTTCGAGCCAGACCGGGCGGTCGGCGACGACCTGGTCAAGTTCGGCAGCGGTGGGAAACCGGCCCAAGCCCCATTTCTCCTGGTTCCATCCACGTCCCAGTATCCAGGGTCGCCCCGGATTCTCGCGCGCGAAATCGGCAATTTTCTGCTGCGCTTCGCTGAGCGAGTTCGTGTCGGAAAGATCCAGCGTCAGCTCACCGAAGCCCACGCCCATCACGTGAAGATGCGCGTCGATCAGGCCCGGCATCATGACGCGCCCTTCGCCATCGAGGCGGAAATCGGTCTTCGGCCGGTCGTCGCCGCGGTCCAGAACCCCGGCAATCTTCCCGTCATCGTCGATCCAAAGGCCGGTGAAGCGGTCGAGTTCGCCGTCCTCGTCGATCCGGACGCCGTCGACATTGTCGATCAGGACGTCGGCCAGTGCGGCGCTGGGGAGGGCGGTCGCAGCGAGAATGGCTGCGGCAAGCGATATGCGGTTCATGATGTCGTCTTTCCTTCGGGAAGGCGCCTGATCAGCGCGCTAGTATCCTGCCGCGCACCGCCCATGGCCTGAATGTCTGCGTAGAACTGGTCGACCAGAGCGGTCACGGGCGAAGACAGGCCGAGGCGCCGTGCCTCGTCCAGTGCGTAGCCCAGATCCTTGCGCATCCAGTCGATGGCGAAGCCGAAATCGAACGCGCCTTCGGCCATGGTCGACCAGCGGTTTTCCATCTGCCAGCTCTGCGCCGCGCCGCCGCTGATGGCATCCAGCACCTTGTCCGTGTCGAGGGCGCTGGCCTGCGACAGACGAATGGCTTCCGACAGGCCTGCCAGGGTTCCGGCAATGCACATCTGGTTGGCCATCTTCGTCGTCTGTCCCGCCCCGACGTCGCCGACATGGACGATCCGCGCGCAATAGGCCTCCATAACGGGGCGCGCGCGGGTAAAATCGCTTTCCGAACCGCCGCACATGGCTGCAAGCTTGCCATTTTCCGCCCCGGCCTGCCCGCCCGATACGGGCGCGTCGACGAAGCCGATACCGCGCTTGGCCGCCGCCTCGCCAACCCTCCGGGCCATGGCGGTCGACGTTGTCGTATGGTCGATGAGCAATGCGCCGGATCCGAGCGATGCGAGTGCCCCGCCATCTGCGAGAACCACCTCTGCAAGATCGTCGTCATTTCCGACGCAGGCGAGCACGATGTCCGCGCCGTCCACGGCCGAGACTATGGTGTCGGCGATTTCGGCCTTGCCCTGATGGTCTGCGCCCCAGGCATTCCGCCTCCGGTCGGAGCGGTTCCAGGCCGTGACCTGGTGACCGGCAGCGGCCAGGTGGCCCGCCATCGGTCCGCCCATGACGCCAAGCCCCAGGAACGCGATTTTTTGTGAATCCCTCATCGGCGAAGAGGGTTAGGGGGTCGCACGCCCGCTGCCAAGTAGGCCCGTCGACCATGGGTGGAGGAATGGCGCAGCGTCATCCGAAGGTGCGACATGATTGCCAGCGCAGAGCGGGGGGCCTAGGGCGCTTTGCCCATGAGCCAGAACGAAAGCCAGCCGGACACAGGCGCCCTCGACGCGCTGACCCTCGCCGATGTCGAAGCCGCGGCGACACGCATTCGCGGTGCCGTGGTTCGGACGCCGACGATGCATTCTATCACCCTGTCGGAGATTTCCGGCGCGGACATCTGGCTGAAATTCGAAAACCTTCAGTTCACTGCCGCGTACAAGGAGCGGGGGGCTCTGAACGCATTGCTCCACCTGAACGAGGAACAGCGCAAGCGCGGCGTCATCGCGGCCTCTGCCGGCAATCACAGCCAAGGACTGTCCTATCACGGCACCCGCCTGGGCGTGCCGGTCACCATCGTCATGCCGCGCCCGACCCCGGTGGTGAAGGTCATGCAGACGCAGAGCGTGGGCGGGGAAGTGCTGCTGGAAGGCGAGACTTTCGACGAGGCCTACGCCTTTGCCCGCCAGCTCGAGAAAGAACGCGGCCTGACCTTCGTGCACCCGTTCGACGATCCGGCGGTCGCCGCAGGCGCGGGCACGGTAGCGCTCGAAATGTTCGAGGACGCGCCTGACCTCGATTGCATCGTGACCCCCATCGGCGGCGGCGGCCTGATGTCGGGCATGTCGACCGTGGCCCGGGCGCTGAAGCCTGACATGCAGGTGATCGGGGTGGAAGCGGCGCTCTATCCCTCCATGCGGAACAAGGTCGCGCGCGAGGCTTCGCCATGCGGCGGCGATACGCTGGCCGAAGGCATCGCGGTGAAGGAACCGGGTGAATTCACCTCGCAGATCATCGCCGACCGGGTGGACGAGATCCTGCTGGTCGACGAGCCTGCGCTGGAGCACGCGGTGTCCCTGCTGCTGCAGATCGAGAAAACCGTGGTGGAAGGCGCAGGCGCGGCTGGGCTGGCCGCCGTCCTTGCCAATCCGGAGCGGTTCAAGGGCTGCAAGATCGGCCTGGTCCTGTGCGGGGGCAACATCGACTCCCGTCTGCTCGCCAATGTGCTGCTGCGCGATCTGGCCCGGGCGGGGCGTCTGGCGCGGCTGCGTATCACGCTGAAGGACCGACCCGGCGCTCTCTACGCGGTGATGGGCGAATTCGACGCGCACAACGTCAACATCATCGAGATCTATCACCAGCGCATCTTCACCAACCTGCCGGCAAAGGGTCTCATCACCGATATCGAATGCGAGGCGCGTGACGCCGATCAGCTTGAAAAGCTTGTGAAATCGCTGCGCGACAAGGGATACACGGTCAGCCCCGTCGAACTGGCGTGAGCAGGCTCCGGATTTTCCACAATTGTGCAAACTAACCAAATAGTAACCGTGTTTCGTGGTTAAGACTCTTTTACCGGCGGGCGGGTTTTGACATAAGGTTGCCGAAATCGGGGCTGCGATCCTGCGGCATCCGATGAAGAGGACAAACGCCTTCGCCCGTGACCGCGCCCGTTCGCTTCCCCCGCTTTTTCGTCACCAGCCCGGCGCCATGCCCGTATCTTGACGGCAAGACGGAGCGTAAGGTTTTCACCGAGCTAAAGGGACCGCACGCGGAACATCTGAACGAAGCGCTGGGCCGGATCGGGTTCCGCCGCAGCCAGACCGTCGCCTATCGTCCCAGCTGCGCCGGATGCCAAGCATGCGTTTCGGTGCGCGTGGTCGCGGACGAATTCCGCCCGTCATCGTCGCAAAAGCGCATCCTCAAGCGCAATTCCGATCTTGTCGGCACGGAATGCCGCCCCTGGGCAACCGACGAACAGTTCGATCTCCTGCGCCGCTACCTCTCCCGTCGCCATCCCGATGGCGGGATGAGCAGCATGGAAGAGATGGACTATGCCGACATGGTGGAGCATACACCTGTTTCGAGCTATGTGCTTGAATATCGGGAGCCGTCGCGAGGCGGAGAACCGGGTCGTTTGGTTGGTGCATGTTTGATGGATCGTCAGGCCGACGGTCTGTCCATGATCTACAGCTTCTTCGATCCGGAGCATGAAAGTCGTTCGGGTCTTGGCAACTACATTATCCTCGATCACATTCGCCGGGCTGCAACAGAAGGGCTCCCGTTCGTCTATCTCGGTTATTGGGTCAAAGGGTCCGGCCGGATGGAATACAAGGTTCGTTACAAGCCTCTCGAAACCCTCGGCCCCGACGGCTGGAAACGTATGGACGAGGCCGAGCAGGACGCTCTCATCAAGGCATCTATCGCGCCCCGCCGCGAACGCGAAGGCGACACTTCCCGCGAGCGGGCGGACGGCGAAGTCACGCTGTTTTCCGCCAGTTAGCGCATTCGCAGCCACCTCACGCATCGCGCTCGCCGCCTCATGGGCGGGGGCGCTTTCACTGTTTCTGCAGCCCGCCGCGGCCAATGCGCAAAGCCTGGAAGATCTGATCCCCGATTCCGCGGTCGAGAATCCGGAGGAATGGGCCTCCGACGGTTCCGGGCCGATCCCGCAGGGTGCGGACGGCGCGGTGTTCGCACCGCCGGAACCCGATACGCCGCTGTCCGAATTGCCGCAGATGACGATCGACTGGCCGACCGATCTCGACATAGGTCCGTTCGAGTCACTGGAGCCGGACGAGGATATCCGCTTTGCCGATCTGGGCGAGGATCCGGTCTTCACTCCGCCGCAGGGCCCGGTCATCGACCTGACCGATTCGCTCGCCGTCAGTTTCCCGCAGGAGCGGGCGCTGTTTCCGGTCCAGGACGATTTCCTCGACCGCTTCCAGGCGCTGTCGACGATCGAGGCCTACGACGATGGCGACGGCAATGTCGCGCAGCTGACCGCCCGCGCGCGCGAAGACGAGGAACTGCTGCAGCGAATGCTGCGCGTCTATGGCTATTACGATGCCCAGATCGTCCGCTCCGTCGTGGTTGTGGACCCGGAAGACGGCGCCGCCGATGCCGATGGCGACGGAACCGCAGAGGCGCCGCCCAAGGTCCGCTTCGACGTCATCCCGGGTACGCGGTACCGCTTCGGCGCGATCGACCTGGGGCAGCTGGACGAGGCGGCCGATTACGCGGAGCTGCGCGCCGCTTTCGAAATCCAGCCCGGCGATTTCCTGTCCAGCGACAAGATCGTAGAAGAGCAATTCGATCTCGACGCTGCCCTCGGCGAGACCGGTTATCCCTTCGCCGAAATCGACACGCCGTCGCTGCTGATCGACCATGCGCGGATCGAAGGCGACCTGACGATGCCGGTGCAACCGGGCGGCAAATACGTGTTCGCAGGCGTGACGTCGGACAAGCCGGACTTCCTTTCGTCGGAGCATCTGGAGACGATTGCCCGGTTCGATCCCGGCGACACCTACAAGCGCAGCCTGGAACTCGACCTGAGGCGGGCGATCACGGCGACCGGCCTCGTTTCCTCCGTTACCGTAACCCCGCGCGAGGTTTCGCCGCCGAGCGGCGACCAGCCGGGCGAGGTCGAACTGGACGTCGGCCTGACCGAGGGGGAACTGCGCACGATCGCCGGGGCAATCGGTTACGGTTCGGAAGAAGGCTTCCGAGTCGAGGCAAGCTGGGAGCATCGCAATTTCTTCCCGCCGGAAGGCATGGTGCGAGTGCGCGGCATCGCCGGTACGCAGGAACAGCTGGCAGGCATCAGTTTCCGGCGTAACAATTTCGGCGGGCGCGACCGCATCCTGAATATCGATGCCTATGCCAGCACGATCGACAGCCCGGCCTTCGAGGCGCGCACGGCGGCCCTGCTTGCCACATATGAGCGCGTATCGACCCTGCTGTTCCAGAAACCGCTCAGCTGGAGCGCAGGCGTGGAGCTTGTCGCGACGCAGGAACGCCCGCCTTCGGTCGATGGCGTCGCACAGCCGCGCGAGACATTCTTCGTCGCCGCCCTGCCGCTCTACGCGCAGATCGACACCACCAACGACCTGCTCGATCCGGTCGAAGGGTTCCGCCTGTCGGGCCGCCTCTCTCCCGAGGTATCGCGCAATAACGGGACCCAGAGCTTCTACCTGCGCGGGCGCGCCGATGCGTCCTATTACAAGCAGGTCACGGAGAAAGTCGTGCTGGCGGGGCGCGCCGCCTATGGCGCAATCCCGGGCACCGATCTGCAGAACATCGCGCCGTCGCGCCGCTATTATGCCGGTGGTGGCGGCTCGGTGCGCGGATACGGCTTCCGCGAGATCGGGCCGCGCGATGCCAATGGCGAGCCGAGCGGTGGTCGCTCGGTGCTGGAAGTGGCGGCAGAGGCCCGGATCCGCACGGGGTTGCTGGATGGAGCGGTATCGGTCGTGCCGTTCGTGGATGCCGGAACCGTCGGCACCGGACTGACTCCGGACTTCGACGAGTTCCGCATCGGCGTGGGCGTGGGTGTACGGTATCACACCGGCTTCGGCCCGATCCGCTTCGACGTGGGCGTCCCGCTGAACCCCGGTCCGGACGATAACCCCGTGGCCGTCTATGTCTCGCTGGGACAGGCGTTCTGATGGCGGGCGAGGAGCAGGGCGGCACCATGCCCGAAGAGCACGTGGAGGCGGCACCGGACACGGGCGACCAGATGGGCCGTTCCCGGCATTTCCTTCGGCACTGGAAGCGGGTCTTGCTGGGCGTGGCCGCGTTCCTGCTACTCGCGCTCGCATTGCTCGTGGCGTTTCTCGGCACGGAGCAAGGTAGCGGTTTCATCCGTGACCAGCTCGACGACCGGTTCATCGGCGACACTCTGCGTATCGATGTCGAGGATATAGAGGGCAGCGTTTACGGCCGGCCCACGCTGGTCGGGACGACGATTACCACCTACGATCCCGTCCTGTCGCAGGATGGAGACATCATACCGGGGCAGCGCGGGCCGCGGCGGATGGAGATATACCTCGAACGCACGACCGTGGATGCCGATCTCCTGCGTTATCTCCGGACGAGCGTTCCGGGTCTCGTCTTCGGGCGCCTCAGCGAAAGAATGCAGCGGTTCGTCGGCTACAACAGCGAGATGGACGAGGCGCAGCTGCGCCTGCGCGATGTCGATATTGCAGGCGGCGAACTGCGTTTCCTGTCCGACCGTGAAAGCCCCGATACCGGTAGCGACCCGATACCCCAGATCGATCTCGGTATCGAACAGCTGACGATCACGGATTTCCTGATCCCGGCCGGTACGCTGACGCAGGAAGACCTGCTGCTGGCACTGGATGGCACGGTGGTTCTGGACGACGGCCGGGCCATGGCGCGCGGCAGCGGGACTGTTGGCGACGACCGGTTCGCACTCGACCTCAATTACAAGACGGACGCGCCGTTCCAGTTGTCGCTCGACGTCGATGCGACCGATGGCGGACCGCTGACGGCGCTCGCCGGTCTCGACGGAGCATATGATGCGCGCATCCGTGGCCGCGGGACGATCGACGAGTGGACCGGCTATGCGCTCGCCTCGCGCGGCGGCGACAGGATCGGCGCCTTCCGCATCCTGAAGCGCGGCGAACGCGCCAGCCTGTCCGGCATCGCCAATCCGGGATCGTTCCTGACCGGCATTCCTGCACAGGCGCTGGGCGAGAGAGTCCGGATCGGCGCAGTCGCCGATCTTGCGGACCTTCTGGATACCGAACGTCGCACGCTGGACGGGGCGTTCTCCCTGACGGGCGCCGGCGTGCGGGCGAACGGAAGCGGCATGGTCGACCTGGCACAGGCGGCTTTCGACGGTTTCGATTTCGAAGCGGTGCTGACGGACAGCGACCTGCTGGGCGACACAGCGACGCTGGAAGATGCCCGGATCGAAGGACAGCTCAACGGGCCGCTTGCCAATCTCAGCATTCGTCACTCGCTCAGCGCCAGCCGCATCGTGGCCGGCGCGGTCGAACTGGCGGACGTGGCGCAAACCGGCGAGGCGACTTACGCCAACGGCCGCTTCGTCCTCCCTCTCCAATTGTCCGTCGGACGCATCCTGACCGGCAACGAGATGGCCGATCCGCGCCTGACCGACGGCACGATTGCAGGCAATCTCGTCTATTCGGGCGATACGCTGGCCTCCGACAGGCTCGACATATCCTTCCCCGGCGCAGACGCGCGCTTCAGCCTGGATGCCAATCTGGCAACCCAGTCCGTCCGCCTGCGCGGCCCGGCGGCCATCAACCGCGTTCCGATCGAGACTCTGGGCATCGTCAATGGCGGGGGCCGCATCGATTTCGCCTATAGCGGCGATGGCAGCTGGACGCTGACTTCCGATTTCGATGCCGCCGTGCCGGTCGTCACGAACGATACGATTGCCAACCTTGCCGGACCACGGCTCGACCTGGCAGGCGGCGTCACGCTGACCAGTGCAGGCCCGATCACGTTCCGGCAGGTGCGCCTCGATTCCCGCGATCTCGACCTGGTGCTGGACGGGCGGGTCAATGACGGCGAGACATCGGTCGCGGGCACCGGGCGGCACACGCAATACGGCGCGTTTACGGTCGAGGCCGCGCTGACCGGGCGTGGGCCGGAGGCGATCCTCGTTTTCGCAGAGCCGCTTCCGGCCGCAGGATTGCGCGACGTACGCGTCGCTCTGTCGCCGACGGAAGAAGGCTTCGCCATCGAAACGCAAGGGCAATCGATGCTCGGCGCATTCGATGGTGTCCTCGGCCTCGTCTCGCCTGCCGATGGCCCGACCCGCATCGCGATCGAGCGCCTGACCGTGGCGGAAACGGAAGTGACGGGTGCGCTTGCCCTGGGCGATAGCGGTGTATCGGGCGATCTCGCCCTGGTCGGCGGAGGCGTCGATGGAACGATCGCCCTGGACCCGCGCGGCGGCGGGCAGGGCTTCACCATCGACCTCGAAGCCAGCAATGCACGCTTCGGCGGGGAAACGCCGCTGGTGATCGCGCAGGGCAGCATCCAGGGGAGCGGGGTCTTCGCCGGTGGCATTTCCGATCCCGGGACCACCGCTGACGCCATGATTACCGCGCAAGGTGTCAGCTACGGCTCGCTCTTCATCGGGCGACTAGCGGCCAACGCGCAGCTTCGCGGCGGGCTGGGCGAGATAACCGCATCGGTCAGCGGACGGCGTGACAGTCGCTTCGCACTGCAACTGAATGCGCAGGTCGCCCCGGAACGCATCAGCGTCGCCGCGCGCGGCGAATATGCCGGAGAGCGGATTTCGATGCCGCGCCGCGCGGTCCTGACCAGCACCGGCGATGGCTGGCAACTGGCGCCGACGCAGGTCGATTTTGCTGGCGGCACCACGCAGGTAGAGGCCGAATTCGGCGGCAGCCGGACGCGGGTCAATCTCGCGCTCGACCGGATGCCGCTGACCCTGACCGACATCGTGCTCGACGAATTGGGGCTGGGCGGCACGATTTCCGGCACGGTCGTCTACGACGCCCCGGCAGGCGGACTTCCCAGCGGTGAAGCACGCGTGTCGGTCGACGGGCTGACCCGCTCGGGCCTCGTCCTCGCCTCGCGGCCCATAGACCTGTCCCTTGTCGGCAGGCTGACGGCAGAACGGCTGGAAGCGCGCGCAGTTCTCGACGACGAAGGCGGCCAGCGGGGCCGGGTGCAGATGCTTGTCAGCAACCTGCCCCAAAGCGGTGACCTCGTCCCGCGCTTGCAGGCGGGCGATCTCCTCGCGGAACTGCGGTATCAGGGGCCGGCGGCTGCCCTGTGGCGCCTCGCGGCGATCGACGCATTCGACTTCACCGGCCCTGCCTCGGTCGCGGCCAACGTGACGGGGACGCTGGCAAACCCGCAATTGAGCGGATCGCTCGCGAGCGACAGCCTCCGGGTGCAAAGCGCGCTTTCGGGGACCGATATCCGCGACGTCAGCGTCCGCGGCAACTTTGCAGGCTCGCGCCTTCGACTGACCCGCTTCAACGGTACGGCCGCCAATGGCGGCTCCGTTTCGGGCAGCGGATATGTCGATCTTGCCAATCTGGGCGCGGGCCGCGGGCCGGAGATGGATATCAGGGTCGCGGCCAGTAACGCGCGGCTGCTGGATGCACGCGGGCTCAGCGCCACGCTGACCGGGCCGTTGCGGATCGTCTCCGACGGTGTGGGAGGCACGATTGCCGGCCGCGTGACGGTGAACAGGGCGAGCTGGGCTTTCGGCGTGGCCGACGAGGATGTCAGCCTGCCGGAAATCCCGACCGAGGAAATCAACCTGCCGTTCGATATTGCGCCGCCGACACCGTCGGGCGCGCCGTGGCGCTACCTCATCAACGCCGTCGCGCCGAGCAGGGTCGATGTCGACGGCATGGGGCTGGACAGCGAATGGAGCGCCGATATTCGCCTGCGCGGCACGACCGATGACCCGCGCATCGGCGGCGAGGCACGGGTGGTGCGGGGCTTCTACAGCTTTGCCGGGACCCGTTTCGAACTGACCCGCGGCCGCATCGAGTTCGATGAAAACGGGCCGATCGACCCGCAGATCGACATCATGGCGGAAACGCAGGACAACGGTATCGATGTCGAGGTGTCGGTGCAGGGCAACGGCCAGAACCCTGACATCAGCTTCAGTTCGACCCCCGCGCTGCCGGAAGAGGAAATCCTTGCAAGCCTACTGTTTGGCGGGTCTGTCACCGACCTGTCGGCGACAGACGCCGTGCAGCTGGGTGCGGCGCTTGCATCCTTGCGCGGCGGCGGCGGCGGGCTGGACCCGATCAACCAGCTGCGGACGGCCATTGGACTCGACCGCCTGCGCATTGTCGGTGCAGATCCCGCCCTGAACCGAGGCACAGGTGTCGCGCTGGGCAAGAATTTCGGGCGCCGTTTCTATGTCGAGCTGATTACGGACGGACGCGGCTATACCGCGACCGAACTGGAGTTCCGCGTGACCAGCTGGCTGTCACTTCTGGCAGCGGTCTCCAGTATCGGAAGGGAAAGCGCAGTCGCGGAAATCAGCCGCGACTACTGATCCGAAATAGTGTGGGGCGGCTTATTCGCTTTCGGAAAGCGACGCGAGGGGACCCTCCACCGGTATGACCGCGCCATTGCTGCCGACCATCGTATCGCCCGCGATGCGTGTCGACGTTTCTTCCTCGCCGCCGATAACGATGGCGTCACCGTCGAGCGAAAAAGTTACGAGACCGCCGGCGAGATTGCGCATTTCGACGCTTCCGCCAGAGGCCTCGATCGCTTCGCGGATGGACGTAGGCGTTACTTCGCCGGGGAGGATATGCTGGCGCAGGAGCGCGATCAGGAGCACCCGGCGTTCCTGCCCCGCCATCGCATCGTTGCCATCGGACAAAGCGCCAAGGGCATCGTTTTCCGGTGCCAGAACCGTGTAGGCTCCGGCACCGTCGAAGGCACTGGCGACCCCGGTGTCGGTCAGGACTTCCGATATGGCGGAAAAGCGGTCGTCACCGCCGAGGAGCGCGGCGACGGTCTTCTCCGATGCTTCCTCCGTAGTGAGCGTGGAACTGTCGTCATCGGACGATGAGCAGGCTGCGACGGCAAGAGAGATGCTTGCCGCCAGCACGATCATGGTGAGCCGCTTTCGGGCTGGGAACGAAGTACTCATACCAGCAGCTCGATCGCGGCGGCGATCAGCCGAGTCTCCGGGTCGACTTGGTACACGTAACCGTCGGAATAACGATACAAGCGGCCCGGACGATCGTAATACTGGTCACGGTAGGATCGCGGGACATTGTACACGTCGTACCCGCTGGGCATTCTCTGCCCGACGACGAAGTCATCACCGGTCAGGAGTGCGGCGACCGAACGAATGGCCTCCGTTTCCGGATCGACACGGTAGACGATGTTGTCGGCATATCGATAAAAATCGCGGCCGCCCAAGCTGTAGTAGGTTTCATAATATCCCGGCAGGCGGCGACTGTCGTAACCGCCCGGCCACTGCGACCCGATCGTCAGCGCGCCGCCGAGGAGGGGTAGCCAGGCATCGACTCCGCTGCCACCTGAGCGCAGCAGGTAGCCGTTGTCGTAGTAATACCGTCCGTTAGGCCGGTCCCCGATCCCCAGCAGGGAGGCGAGGGGGCTGTAGCTGTTCTGCTTTGCTTGACCGGGCGGCCGGCAACCGTTGCGCTTTGCAGCGAGGCCCGGAGGACACCCGTCAAGGAGGCTGCTCGTCCCGCCAAGGATCGAGAGGCCACTTCTGCGGACGTCGCGGTCGGCTGTGCGGAGAACGCCTGCGCCTTGGCCACCGACGACGCGCCTGATGGTAACTGAATTGGCGTTACCGTTCCCGTTGCCATTATTGGAGCCGGGGCTTGCCTGGACGGGGCGCCGCGCGGCATTAGCAGCATTGCCATTGCCACGGTTTGCCTGCGGGCGCGCATCGCTTCGTGCCGGACGGTTGGCCGCCTGCCCTTGCGATGCATTGCCATGTGCCGACGGCCCGGCATTCGACCTTGCAGCATTGCCGCTAGCCGCCGCGGCGGGCTTTCCGTTGCCGTTCCCATTGCCGTTGCCATTCCCCTTCCCGGGGTTCGCGTGGGTGGCCGAAGCGGCCATCGCGATTGCTGCAACGCCCATTAACAAATGACGCATTTTCAACTCCTTTTCAATGGAACGGAGGTAGAGCGCGTTAGGTTCCAGCGTCCCGGGCGGAGCGGAAAAGGAAAAGGGGGCACCCGGTTACCCGGATGCCCCCTTTCAATAGTTGCCCTGTCAGTTCGATCAGGAGCTGTAATACATGTCGAATTCGACCGGGCTCGGCGTGGTCTCCAGGCGGAGCACCTCGTCCCATTTCAATTCCATGTAGGCATCGAGCTGATCCTTCGAGAACACGTCGCCCTTCAGCAGGAAGTCGTGGTCGGCTTCCAGCGCTTCCAGCGCTTCGCGAAGGCTGCCGCAAACTGTCGGCACGTCCGCCAGTTCGGCAGGCGGCAGGTCGTAGAGGTTCTTGTCCATCGCGTCGCCGGGGTGGATCTTGTTCTCGATGCCGTCGATACCCGCCATGAGCAGGGCCGCGAACGACAGATACGGGTTGGCGAGCGCGTCGGGGAAGCGGAACTCGACCCGCTTCGCCTTGTCACCCGCACCGTAGGGGATGCGGCACGATGCGGAGCGGTTGCGGGCGGAGTAGGCCAGCAGGACCGGAGCCTCGAAGCCCGGGACCAGGCGCTTGTAGCTGTTGGTCGTCGGGTTGGTGAAGGCGTTCAGGGCCTTCGCATGCTTGATGACGCCGCCGATGTAGTGGAGGCAGGTTTCCGACAGGCCGGCATATTCGTTGCCGGCGAAGGTCGGTTTGCCATCCTTCCAGATCGACATGTGAGTGTGCATGCCGGAGCCGTTATCGTCCTTGATCGGCTTGGGCATGAAGGTAGCGGTCTTGCCATAGGCATGGGCGACCTGATGCACGACATACTTGTAGATCTGCACGCGGTCGGCGGTCTGCGTCAGTTCGCCGAACGTAATGCCCAGCTCGTGCTGCGCGGCGGCGACTTCGTGGTGATGCTTGTCCATGGGCAGGCCCATTTCCAGCATGGTCGAAACCATTTCCGCGCGGATGTCCATCGCGCTGTCGACCGGCGCGACGGGGAAATACCCGCCCTTGGCACGCGGGCGGTGGCCCATGTTGCCGCCTTCGTATTCCTTGCCCGAATTGGTCGGCAGTTCCACGTCGTCGAGGGCATAGCCCGAGGCCGAATAGCCGTCTTCGAAACGGACATCGTCGAACATGAAGAATTCCGGTTCCGGCCCGACATAGACCGTGTCACCGATGCCGGTCGATTTCAGGTACGCCTCGGCGCGCTTCGCGGTCGAGCGCGGATCGCGGGCATAGAGCTGGCCGTCGGACGGTTCCACGATATCGCAGAACAGCACCATCATCGGCGTGGCGGAGAAGGGATCGATATAGCTGGAGGCGAGATCCGGCTTCAGGATCATGTCGCTCTCGTTGATGGTCTTCCAGCCCTCGATCGAGGAACCGTCGAACATCAGGCCATCTTCGAGCGCATCTTCATCCATGACGCCGGCATACATCTGCAGGTGCTGCCATTTGCCCTTGGGGTCGGTGAAGCGCAGATCGACCCATTCGATCTCGTGTTCCTTGATCTTCTTCAGGACGTCTTTTGCATTTGCCATGGACGGATATTCCTCGTGATTCTGGTGTGGAACGTTCGGTATTGAATTCAGACGGCGTCGTCGCCGGTTTCGCCGGTACGGATGCGCAGCGCGGTCTCGATATTGGTGACGAAGATCTTGCCATCGCCGATGCGTCCGGTCTGGGCCGCGCCGGAGATCGCCTCGACGACGCGCTCTGCCGAGGCGTCGGGCACGACGACTTCGAGCTTCACCTTGGGCAGGAAATCGACGACATATTCGGCGCCGCGATAGAGTTCGGTGTGGCCCTTCTGCCGGCCGAAGCCCTTGGCTTCGGTGACCGTGATGCCGGACACGCCCACTTCGTGCAGCGCCTCCTTCACCTCGTCCAGCTTGAACGGTTTGATGATCGCTTCGATCTTTTTCACCGCGTCGGTATCCCCTGCACTTATGGCCGGCATCATCCGGGGTAGTATCGCCCCGCATGAACCGGCGTGATGACAATGTCTCGTCGCAGGCACACGTTCCAAGAATCATGCCAAACCGCACCTGACGACGCGCGAGGGGTCAGGGGTAAGGGATCGCGTGCGTTGTTGGAAGGGGCGGGGACGCGAGAGGCCGCTTCACAGGACCGCGCTGCCCGATTGGCAGGCGCTGGCTGCCTAAAAATCAGGCAGCACTGTCGGGCAGGGTCAGGCCTTCGGTTTCCGGTTCGCCGGTCATCAGGTTGAGCGATTGCACGGCCGCACCGCTCGCCCCCTTGCCCAGATTGTCGAGCGAGGCGATCAGGCGCGCCTGTTGCCCCTCCGGCGACGCGGCGACGTAAAGGTCGAGCCCGTCATGCTCCACCGGCTGGTCGCGCCGGATCGTCATTTCCGCCGGCACGCTGTCATGCACCCGCACCAGCGGCGCATTCTGGTAATAGTCCTTCAGCGCGGCAAGCAGGTCGTCCGGCGTGACCTTCCCACGCATCGGGCCGAGCGACAGGGGTATCTCCACCAGCATGCCGCGATAGGCGGGAATGACGGCGGGCGAGAAGACCGGTGCATGGTCCAGCCCGGCATGGACCTTCATTTCGGGCAGGTGCTTGTGCGACAGTTCCAGCCCGTAGGTACGGAAAGCGATGCCGCGGTCCTGCTCGTACCGCTCGATCATGGCGTTACCGCCGCCAGAAAAGCCCGACACGGCATTGACGCTATACGAACCGTCCGCCGGAAGCAGCCGCGCGCGGATCAGGGGGGCGAGGAGGGCCAGGAAGCCTGTCGGATAACATCCCGGATTGCTGACCCGCGCGGCCTTGGCGATGGTGCGGCGTCCGACGAGTTCAGGGAAGCCGTAAATCCATCCGGGCGCGGTGCGATGCGCGCTGGATGCGTCGATGATACGCGTGGCGGAATCCGGGCCGAGCAGCGACACGGCTTCGCGTGCGGCATCGTCGGGCAGGCACAGGATCGCGATGTCGGACGCGGAGAGGGCGTCGGCCCGCGCGGCCGGGTCCTTACGCTCCGCATCGTCCAGCAAGACCAGTTCGAACGCCTCGCGCCCGCTCAGTCGCTGGTGGATTTCCAGCCCGGTCGTACCTGCGGCACCGTCGATGAAGACCCGTGTCGGCATCAGGCGCTGAGGTCGCTGCGCCTGATATATCCTGCGGGGCCATCCGGCCCGCAGCATCCCCACGCCCATTCGCTGGTCATGTCGAGTATCTCGACCCGGTCACCGGGCTCCAGCGCAACCAACGCCTCTGCATCGTCCTGCGGATTGCAGAGCAGCGCGGACGACGTTTCGCCGACGCTCATCGGTGTCGGCATGGCATAGTGCGCGACGAAATGCGTACCCGCCAGCGCGATGTGGGCCAGGTCTCCGCGCACCGGCAGGACCCCCTTTTCCGGAGGCACGACCGGACCGGCCAGGGAAAGCTGGCCTTGCGGTATCGTGTAGGTCTGCCGGTCGGTCACTTGGAACGAATTTCTCTCTCGGGGAAGGGGCGGAAGGTCAGCAGGCGCTTAGCCAGCAAGCGGCAGAACCGCAAGCAGCGCTAGTCGGCCCCGTACCGGCCGAGCAGCATGTGATAGCTTGCGCGAAGGCCATAGGCGGCACCGCCCTTGGGTCGGCCAGGCTTGGGGAAGGGGCGCCAGCCGAAGGTGTCGAAATGCGCCCAGTCGATCCCGTCGCCCACGAACTTGTCGAGGAACAGTCCCGCCACGCTGGCGCCGGCATAGGCATTTCCATGCGCGTTGTTGGTGTCGGCAATGTCGCTGGCGAGATACTCGCGGTAAGCATCGGGGAGCGGCAGGCGCCACGGTTCGTCGTCATTCGCCTTTCCTGCCGCGATGAGGTCGGCAGCGGTTTCGTCGCGCCGTGTCATCAGCGCAGGCAGGTCCGGCCCCAGAGCAACGCGGGCCGCGCCGGTCAGCGTGGCGAAGTCGATAATGAGTTCGGGATTTTCCTCGCTGGCGCGGGTCAGCGCATCGCCCAGGATCAGGCGTCCCTCGGCATCGGTATTGCCGATTTCCACTGTCAGACCTTTACGCGAATTAAGGACATCGCCCGGGCGGAAGGCGTTGGAGGAAATGGCATTTTCCACCGCCGGGACCATCAGGTGCAGGCGCACGGGCAAATTGGCCTGCATGACGAGACCGGCCAGCGCGATCGCGTGGGCGCTGCCGCCCATGTCCTTCTTCATCAGCTTCATGCCGGCCGCGGATTTGACGTCCAGCCCGCCGGAATCGAAGCACACGCCCTTGCCGACGATGGCGACGACGGGATCGCTTTCCTTGCCCCATTTCAGGTGCATCAGGCGGGGGGAATGCTTGCGGTCGGCAGCGCGGCCGACCGCGTGGACCATGGGATAGCCCTGTTCTAGGGCATCGCCCTTCACGACGTCCATCGTCGCGCCGTGTGCTTTCACCAGCGCTTCGCATTCCGCCTCGATCGCGGCGGGGCCCATGTCCTCTGCCGGCGTGTCGACCATGCGCATGACCTGCATGACGGCGGCCGCCTCGGCGATGGCAGGCTCGATGGCTCTCACCTGCTTCGTCAGCAGGATACGGGGACCCGCAGCGCTCTCGTCATCCTTGTACCTGGTAAAGCGATACTGCGCGGTCAGCCACCCATGCATGGCCGGACCCGGTTCGCCATTGGCGCGGCGATAGGTCCCCTCAGGCAGCATTTCCGCCAGCTTCGCCATGCACCAGCTCGACAGGGCATCGGGATCGGCAACGCCGCCGACGGCGAACCATCCGTCACCGTCCGGCACGATCGCGACCTGATAGCCCTTGCCCGTGAATTTCTGCCCTTCCAGCGAGGCGCGTTGTCCCGCCGTCAGGCTTTTCGACCAGTCTGCAAAACCGTCTTCGTTGACGAGGTGGATGGGGACGGCGTTCTGGTCGCGGTCGGGCTGGATCAGGTCTTTGATGTCATTCATGGCCGCACATTTGGGACCGATAGGGCGCGCTGGCAATCCCCCGGGGCCGCCTGCGCCATCTCGCAATTTGCCCGCGCACACGCTACATGGCCTCCCATGACCGAATATCAGACCATTACCGCCGCCGACGAAGTCCAGCGCGACGGCACGATCAAGCTGCATGACGAGAGCGGCTTTGAAGGGATGCGCAGGGCCGGGCGCCTGGCTGCCGAAATCCTCGACGAAGTGACCACAATGGTCGAACCCGGCGTCACGACCGAAGCGCTCGATACGGCCATTCGCGGCATGATGCTGGACGCGGGCGCAGTGCCCGCCACGCTGGGCTATCGCGGTTACACGCACAGCAGCTGCATTTCGCTGAACCATGTCATTTGCCACGGCATCCCGTCGGACAAGGTGCTGAAGGACGGCGATATCCTGAACATCGATATCACGCCGCTGCTGGACGGCTGGCATGGCGACACCAGCCGCATGTTCTTCGCCGGCGAGCCGTCGCTGAAAGCCAAGCGGCTGGTCGACGTGACGCATGAATGCCTGATGCTGGGGATCGAGGCCGCGTCCCGTCCCGGCGCGCGGCTGGGCGATATCGGCGCGGTCATTGCGGACCATGCGAAGCAGTATCGCTATGGCGTGGTGCGCGAGTTCTGCGGACATGGGCTTGGCCGGATGTTCCACGACGAACCCGAAGTCGTCCACCAGGCAGAGGCCGGGACGGGGCCGGAACTGAAACCCGGCATGTTCTTCACCATCGAACCGATGATCAATCTCGGCCGGCCCTGGGCCAAGATCCTGAAGGATGGCTGGACCGCCGTGACGCGGGACAAGTCGCTGTCGGCCCAGTTCGAACACTCGATCGGCCTGACCGAGAACGGCGCCGAAATCTTCACCAAGAGCCCTAAGGGGCTGGATAAGCCGCCTTACTGATTACGCGCCCCTGACTACGAGCCGCGCGCGGCCCTGATTGCTGCCCCGGCGGCGAACGGGGCCAGCGCGGCGAGTGCGAGGCTGATCGCTCCGGCAAGCGCCAGTCCGGCGCTGTCGGGCCGGGACAGCGCGCCTGCGCCGAAAATCAGGATTGGCGCGGCAAGCGGCAGGAACAGCAGCCCGGCAAGCGCCGTGCCTGCCCTGAGACCCGCCATGACGGCCGATACGATAAGCCCGATGGCCGCCAGCCCGGGCGTGCCTGCCAGCAGGCCCAGCATCACCAATCCGGTCGCCTCGCCATCCAGCCCCAAGAGGGCAGCAGCTGGCAGGCACGCAAGGATCAGGAACGGAGCGAAAGCCAGCCAGTGAGCGGCCAGCCGTGCGGCCATCGCCGACTCTTCAGCTATTCCGCGTAAAGCCAGCTGGTCGAACACGCCTTCGTCCAGATCGGTGCTGACCAGGCGGTCGAGGGGGAGGATGGCTGCCAGCAGGGCCGCGATCCACAGGACGCCGCCACCGGTCCTTGCGAGCACGGCGGGGTCGGGCCCGACAGCGAACGGGAAAAGCATTGCGACCGCGAGGAAGAAGACGAGCGGCAGGATTGCCCCGCCGCGCGATCCGCCGCCCGTGCCGATGGGCAGCAGCAGCGACAGATCGCGCGCGAGCAATGCGGCGAAGGCTCTCACGCGGCAGGCTCCAGCGCCAGTGCGGGAATGTCGAGGCCGGTCGGCTGGTGCGAGGCGATGATGCACAGGCCGCCGCCTTCCCGGTGGGCACCGACCATCGCGGCTACCGTTTCCTGCGCCTGCCGGTCGAGGCCGTTCAGCGGTTCGTCCAGCAGCCAGATCTTGGCGCCCTGTCCCGCGAGCCGCGCCAGCGCCGCCCGCTTCCGCTGGCCGGTGGACAGATAGCGTACCGGGATGCCCAGCAGCGGGGTCAGGCCCAGCCGCTCGTAAACGGAAGACGGATCGGCGGGCCTGTCGAGCCGGCCCCAGAAAGCCAGCGCCTTCTCCAGCGTCGCCTCGCCGTCGAGCGCCAGCCGCTCGTCCAGCATGGCGACCGGGCCCGTCCGTTCGACGCGGCCGGCAAACGGACGCGACAGCCCGGCGAGCAGGCGCATCAGGCTGGTCTTGCCGACGCCGTTGGGGCCGGTCACATGCAGCGCGTCGCCAGCACCCAGCGAAAGCGAAAGCCCGCGGAAAAGCAGGCGCTCGCCCCGTCGGCAGGCTAGGTCGGTGGCGGCGAGACGCGCTTGCATGGACAGGCGCGATAAGCGAAAGCCGCACACGTCACAACGATTGCGATTGGCTGGAGATTATCGATGAGCGTGAGCAAACTGACGGCGAAGGAACGCGAAACGTGGCTCTCCGCGCTGGAGGACTGGACCTTGGCCGATGACCGCGATGCCATCCAGCGCACCATCGAATTCGCCGATTTCAGCGAAGCGTGGGGCTTCATGAGCCGCGTCGCCCTGCTTGCCGACAGCCAGGATCACCACCCCGAGTGGTTCAATGTCTACAACAAGGTCGAAATCACGCTGACAACGCATGACGCGGACGGACTGTCACAGCGCGACGTCAAGATGGCGAAGGCAATCGACGCCCTGCTCTAGGCTGGCTCTCAGCGGCCAAGTGGGCGGCTATTGCTGCGCGACATCTTGCGAACGCGGCCGGGCATCCAGCGCGAGGCGAAGGCCATCCTGCGTGCGGTCTTGCCGACCTTCACGTGCAATTTGCTGCCATGGACGGCCCGCCACGCGGCCTCGCCCACTTCCTCGACAGGCGTGATTTCCAGCCCCCCGTCCTTCACCCGCTGGCGAATGCGCTCGTTCGATTTCGCATTGGGCGCGATGTCGAGCAGGGGAGTGTCGATGAAGCTGGGCATCAGGGATCGCACCTCGATCCCGTGTTCCGCCCATTCGGCATCCAGGCTTTCGGTCAGTGCGCGCACGCCGAACTTGGTCGCGGAATAGACGCTGGCGCCGCCGGTCCCATAAAGGCCCGCCGCGCTCGCCGTGTTGAGCAGGCACGATCCCGGCGCGGTTTTCTGCAGGTAGGGCAGGGCCGCCTGCGCGCCGAAGAAAGCGCCTTTCAGGTTGATGTCGAGGCAACGCTCGATTTCCTGCGTGCTGTTGTCGGCCAGCGATCCGCCCAGCGGAATGCCGGCATTGTTCGCCAGCACGTCGATCCGGCCACCCGCGGCCAGGCTGAACGCTTCCAGCGCCACATCCCATGCGTCCCGGTCGCGCACGTCGAATACGTGGCGATAGGTGAACCCGTTGCCGGTCAGCGCCTCTGTTTCCATCATCCCGCCATCGTTCACGTCGCCAAGGCCGATGAACCAGCCTTCCTTCGCGAAACGCAGCGCGATCGCGCGTCCGATGCCCGACGCGCCGCCGGTGATGAAAATTGCCTTGCGCTCTGCCATGCCCGAAACCCTCTCCCAGTGCCCACTTGTGAAACCGGGCCGCACCGCCATAAGACGATGCGGCCCCCGATGTCAGCCCGTTTGATCGGGTGCAGGTCGCTATTTCACGGCGTCCGACAGTCCTTGCACGAAATCCGCACCCTCGACGATTTGGGCCGTCGATGCGCCCACCGTGTCGCCGATCGGTTCCGCCCGTCCGCCGAGGCAGGTGGCGAGGAAATTCTCGGCAATCGCGTTGAAGGCGATGTTGTTCTCCGGCTTGGCGAAGCCGTGGCCTTCATCAGGGTAGAGCACATAGGTCACGGGGATGTCGTTGGACTTCATCGCCTCGACGATCTGGTCGCTTTCCGCCTGGTTGACGCGCGGATCGTTCGCCCCCTGTCCGATCAGAAGCGGCTTGGTGATGTTCTGCGCCGAATAGAGCGGGCTGCGCTCTTTCAGCATGGCGAGACCCTCCGGCGTATTGGGATTGCCCATCCGTTCGTGGAACTGGGCGATCAGCGGTTCCCAATAGGGGGGAATGGTCGAAAGCAGCGTCTCGAGGTTGGACGGGCCGACGATGTCGACCCCGCAGGCAAATTCGTCGGGCGTGAAGGTCAGGCCGGCCAGGGTGGCATAACCGCCATAAGAGCCGCCCATGATCGCGACTTTGTCCCGGCTGGTGACGCCGCGATCGACCGCCCACTGGACCGCGTCCAGCAGGTCGTCATGCATCTTGCGGCCCCATTCCAGGTCGCCGGACGAAATGAACTCCTTGCCGAAGCCGGTGGACCCGCGGAAATTGGTGCTGAGCACGGCATAGCCGCGATTCGCCAGCCATTGGTGCGTGCTGTTGTATCCGTAACCGTCGCGCGCCCAAGGGCCGCCATGCACCAGCAGCACCATCGGGACCGGCTGTTCGGGTACGCCGTCCGCATCGGTGTCGGTACCGGGCGGCAGCGTCAGGTAGCTGGTCAGGGTCAGCCCATCGCGGCTCTCGATCTCCAGCGCCTGCATCGGCTGGAGCGGAGCCCCTTCGAGATCGGGGCGTCCGGTATAGAATTCGGTCAGCGTTTCCGCATCGCGGTCGAACAGGTACACTTTCGTCGGCGCGGTCAGCGGGTCGTTCCATACCAGCCATTTGCGATCGTCGTCGGTCCGCGAATTGATGCCGAAGGCGCCGTCCAGTCGTTCGTCCAGCCAGTCCAGCGCAGCGCCGATATCGCTGTCGAGGGCCGTCCATTCGGTCTTCAGGTAATTGACGGAATAAGCCTGCACCTCGCCCGTATCCTGGTCGCGCAGCGTTCCGCCGATATCCGCGCGTCCATCCTCTGCGATGACGCGGGTCTCGCCGCTTTCCACATCCATTGCGATCAGCGCAGCGGTGTCGCGCCCGCGGCTGTCGGTCCAGTAGAGCGTCTGCCCGTCACGGGTGAAACCGGCGGGGCTGGTCGTCAGCGAGTCGGCCAGGTCGGTGCTGCTGAAGGGCACTTCCTCGACTTTGCCATTCTCGACCCGGAAGAAGTCCATCCCGCCTGCCGCATTCGGCCTCAGCGCCAGGCGCAGGTCCAGATTGTCGTCCGCGACGAAACCGGCATAGGCATCGTTCTGGATCACCAATTCCAGCGCGCCGGTGTTGAGATCGAGCAGGTGGACATCGTGGAAGCGCGGATCGCGGTTGTTCAGCCCGACCAGCACCTTGTCCTTGTACCGGTCCGACGCGCCAACGATCTGGACGCGCGTGTTCTCGAAATCGGTCAGCGTGGTTTCCGCCCCGGTTTCGATATTCACGCCGTACATCAGGAAGTTCTCGTCGCCGCCCTTGTCCTGGATATACAGGATCGACCGGCTGTCGGGCGCGAAGAAATACTGGCGGATCGGGCGGTCGGTCGCTTTCGTCAGGACTCGCGCTTCGTCCGGATTGTCTGCCGGGGCGATCCAGACATTGAGCACACCGTCCTGCGGCGCCAGCCAGCCGAGCCACTGGCCATCGGGGCTGATCTGGCCACCCGCCCGCGTCGGATTGCCGAACAGGACATCGCGGGGAATCAGGGGGGTGGCTTCGCTGGTCTTGGTCATCTGTGCTCCGGAACTGGCGTGTGATCCGCCGTGATGGTCGGCAAGGGCATGGTGCGGCGTGGCGAACGCCAGCGCGGATGCCGCTGCCATGAAGGAAAGCGTGCGTGCAGGGGATTTGGTGCGGTCGGTCATCAGTGCAACTCCCATCTCTGATTTCTCTCTCGATCCTTTACCAAGCAGCCTTGTCTCAAGGTCAAGCGAACTTGTCATTCTGGTTTCTCTGTCCTGTTAGCGGCACGTCCCGTTGACGGTCAGATCGCCTCCATGTTGTATGTGTGCCATGCAAAGATCGCCATTGCGCCGCGATGCGGACGCCACGCTTCTGCAATGGCGCGAACGGTTTTTTCCGGCGGCAGGTTTTCGTCCAGTTGCATGATCTTTCCGACCGCCTTCTGCACGGCGAGATCGCCGGCGGGCCAGATATCGCCGCGCCCCTCCGCGAACAGGAGGTAAATCTCCGCCGACCACCTCCCGATTCCCTTGATGCGGGTCAATTCCGCAATGGCGGCTTCGTCGTCGGCGGGAAGGGCGCCCAAGTCGAGCGAACCATCCGCCACCAGTTCGCACAGCGACCGGGCATAACCCTGCTTCTGGCGCGACAGGCCGCAGGCGCGCAGCGTGTCGAAATCGCGTGCCAGCAGGTCGCCCGCGTCCATTTCCTCGCCCAGTTCTGCCTCCAGCTTGCGCCATACGCTGGCAGCGGCGGCGACGCTGACCTGCTGGCCCACAATGGTCCGCAGCAGCGTGCGATAGCCGGTCTCGCGAATACGCGGCTCGGGATAGCCGGCCACTTCCAGTGCGCGGGCGATTTTCGGTTCGCGGGCCGCCACTTCGTCGAGCGCGGCGGTAATCTGCCCCTGCGTCAAACCCATGCGTCAATCCTTCCGGGGCCGGAGCCCTCTCTTGCCTTCGATCGCGAGGCGTCCTAGCAGCCGCGCTTCATCCCGTGGAGGGATGCCTTGAACTGTAAGGAACAGGAAGCAAGACCATGCCCAAGCTGGTAGTCGTGACGCGCGAAGGACAGGAATCCACTGTGGAGGTCGAAGACGGCCTGACCGTGATGGAGGCAATCCGCGACAACGGTTTCGACGAATTGCTGGCGCTGTGCGGCGGGTGCTGTTCCTGCGCGACCTGCCACGTGATGGTCGACCCGGCTTTCGGCGACAAGCTGCCCGAAATGAGCGAGGACGAGGACGACCTGCTCGAATCCTCCGATCACCGTGCTGAAATTTCGCGCCTGTCCTGCCAGATCCCGTTCACCAGCGAACTGGACGGGTTGAAGGTGACTATCGCCCCTGAAGATTAAGGTTGCTTGGCGGGCGGGGCGCCGCAGCCTAACTGGCGGTCCATGAATATCACCTCCCCCCAAGAGAACACGCTGGACCTGATCGGCAACACGCCGCTGGTCCGCCTTGCCGGGCCGAGCGAGGCTGCCGGCTGCGACATTTACGGCAAGTGCGAATTTGCCAATCCGGGCGCCTCGGTGAAGGATCGCGCCGCGCTCTATATCATCCGCGATGCAGAGGCGCGCGGCGACCTGAAGCCGGGCGGCTGCGTCGTCGAAGGCACCGCCGGCAATACGGGCATCGGCATTGCGCTGGTGGCCAATGCGCTGGGCTATCGCACGATCATCGTGATGCCCGACAACCAGTCGAAGGAGAAGATGGACACGCTGCGCGCACTGGGCGCGGAGCTGGTCACGGTTCCCCCGACCAAATATGCGGACCCCAATCATTTCCAGCACGTCTCCCGCCGTCTGGCGGAAGAAACGGACGGTGCGATCTGGGCCGGCCAGTTCGACAACACCGCCAACCGCAAGGCCCATATCGAGGGCACGGCGGCCGAGCTGTGGGAACAGCTGGACGGAGGCATTACCGGCTTCACCTGTGCCGCAGGAACGGGCGGGACGATTGCCGGGGTCGGGCTCGGCCTGAAAGAACGCAATGCGGACTGCGTCATCGCGCTGACCGACCCGCATGGCGCGGCGCTCTACAATTACTACGCCCACGGCGAATTGAAGGCCGAGGGGTCTTCGGTCGCGGAGGG
The DNA here is from genome assembly GCF_042851395.1 of Altererythrobacter sp. MTPC7. Classification (NCBI taxonomy): domain Bacteria; kingdom Pseudomonadati; phylum Pseudomonadota; class Alphaproteobacteria; order Sphingomonadales; family Erythrobacteraceae; genus Altererythrobacter; species Altererythrobacter sp. MTPC7. The sequence goes on from NZ_BTGS01000004.1 coordinate 88,533, forward strand.
GATCGGGCAGGGTCGTATCACCGGAAACCTGGAAGGCGCGCCGATCGATACGCAGTACCGCGTGTCGGACGAGGAAGGGCTGGAATGGGTCCGCCGCCTGCTACGCGAAGAGGGTCTGTGCCTCGGCCTGTCGAGCGGGATCAACGTCGCCGGTGCGATCGCACTGGGCCGCGACTTGGTGGCCGAGGGGCGGAAGGACGTAAAGGTCGCAACCATCCTGTGCGATACGGGCTTCCGCTATCTCTCGACGCTCTACAACGCGGAATGGCTGCGTGAAAAAGGCCTGCCGGTGTTCGACTGGCTCGAAGGCTAGGCCTGCTCGTTCATTGACGGTTTCGCCGCTTGCAGGCAAACCGGCCTGCAATGGCACTTGTACCGATCAACAAGCTGATCCGCGGCGAAAGGAACGCCTTCGCGCCCGCTGACGAGGCGCAAGTGGCGGCCGCGCCGCTGGGCGGTACCCGTTCGGAAGCGATGCACCGGCTGCAGGTCGGCGTGGGCGGGCTGCTGTCCATGGTCCTGCTGGTGGGGGTCGCCAATATCGTAGTCGACCAGGCCCGGGAGACGGAGGCGTCGACCGTGCCGCAGGCCGCCGCGACGGTACAGCCGACTCCGACGCAGAACGATCCGCTGGTCGATGCAGGCATCGTGCCCGACCTCCCGCCGGAAGCCGACCAGACCCCCTTGCCGGAAGGTCCGGTCGTGCCGGAGCAGGGCGAAGGGGCAGTTCCGGCCGAATAATCCCTTGTCGAGCGCAGGACCCCCGGAATGAAAGCGATTGCCCTTGCCGCTGCCGTATTCGTGATGATGTCGGGCTGCACCGCGCAGGATACGCCCGGTGCCGCGGATGCGCCCACGGAAACGGCCATCGGCGACAAGCCGAAGCTGGGGCTGATGACGACGCTGCCCATCCTGTGGAGCGGGCACGGTGAATTTGGCGAAATGCTGTCGGGTGAAGAAGAGCCGCACTGGGCGCGAAGCGTCCTGTCGGAAAAGCACGATCTCCAGGCGCTGGATGTCCTGACGCCCGCGGCGCTGGACGAGATATCGCTGCTCGTCCTCGCCCAGCCGCGCATGCTGTCGGGCGAGGAAAACGTCGCGCTCGACGAATGGGTGCGGGGCGGTGGCCATGTGCTGGTCTTCGCAGATCCCATGCTGACGGAGCATTCCGATTTCGGGATCGGCGACAAGCGCCGCCCGCAGGACGTGGCGCTGCTGGACCCGATACTGGCACGCTGGGGTATGACCCTGGATGCGGGGCCTCCGAAGCTGGAGACGACGTTCGCGCCCCTCGGCGCAGCGCAGATACCGCTCCGGGCCGAAGGATTCCTCGAGTTCCGCGATCCGGCAGGGGGCGCCGAGGCACGCTGCGCCCATGTGGTAGGCCGATTACTTGCGCGATGCGATATCGGAAGCGGGAGGGCGGTCGTCCTCGCCGATGCAGCCGTTCTGGAAGCACATCCATGGGCCGAGGAGGGTGCCGACGAGCCGTCCAGGGCTGCCCTGCGCAAGCTTTTGGGGATTGCCGGGGAAAGAGCCCGGAGTCGTCCCGGGAAAACCGGGGAATGACGGGTCCCGAGCTCTGCGAGCCTCGGATTTGGTGGCTGCCGAATGCTGTATGTGCGGAGCCGACGTTAAGAAATTGGTAAGAAAATCAGTTAACTATCGCTCTTTCCCAAAAAAACCCGTGTTTTCCCCTTTTATCCCGCGATGACGCGGGGTAAGACTGCATTTCATCGGACATGAGGATTCCGCTGCGCCTTAACCATCTGGTTGGCGAGCTGCCCGGGCGTGCGCGCGGGTGGCGGCGGGAAAGCCGTGTCCATTCGATCGGTGCGCTCATTCGAGGAAGAGCGGGGAGTGGGAAGCGGTTTTCCAGGCTATTCGGGACAGGCCTTTTCGCCGGCAGGCGATAAGGGTCGTTTCTCGCTGCCGCCTGCATTCCGCAAGGCGGTGAAGGAAGCCAGCGACGGCAACCGCACCCTGTGCCTCGACAAGCACCCGCAGTATAAATGCCTCGTGGGCTTCGGCACCGGGCGGCGCGACGAATTGCAGGCCCAGCTCGACCGCGAGGCGGACCGCGCCGACCGGCACGACCGCGATTTCGACTACGATGCGCGCGCCCAGCAGCTGTTCGGTTTCGAGATGCTGCCCTTCGACGATAGCGGCCGTTTCGTGATGCCCGCCTTCCTGAGCGATCTGGCAGAGATAGAGGACGGCCTGTTCTTCCGCGGCGCCGGCCGGTCCTTCACGATCTGGAACCCGAAGGAACTGTTCAAGATGGGCCCGGAATGGGAGGCTGCGCAGGCCGCCTGCCGCAGCCTGATGGAACAGGCCGCAGCGAAGGGGAAGGGCAAGTGAACGCGCCCCATGTCCCCGTCCTGCTCGATGAAGTCGTGGCCGCGCTGGACCCCCAGCCGGGCGATGTTCTGGTCGATGCGACATTCGGCGCAGGCGGTTATACGCGCGCCCTGCTGGACCGCGGGGCGACCGTTCATGCCTTCGACCGCGATCCGGATGCGATCGCGGCGGGGCGCGAATGGGACGAGGCCCGGCAGGATCCGCCGCGGCTCGTGCTGCATCCGCACTGTTTCTCGGAAATGGTCGGATCGCTTGCCGATGCCGGTATCTCGTCCGTCGACGGGATCGCAATGGATATCGGCGTTTCCTCCATGCAGCTCGACCAGGCGGAGCGCGGTTTCGCGTTTTCCTCCGACGGTCCGCTCGACATGCGGATGAGCCAGTCCGGCCCCAGTGCGGCGGATTTCCTGAACACCGCCGATGCCGATGCCATTGCCGACGTGCTCTACCAGTACGGCGAAGAGCGCCAGTCGCGCCGCGTCGCGCGCGCCATCGTTGCCGCGCGGCCGCTCAACACCACAGGTGATCTTGCCCGCGTGGTGCGAAAGGCGCTGGGGCACCGGCCCGGCGCGCCGAAGGATCCCGCTACGCGCTCTTTCCAGGCGGTCCGCATCCATGTGAACGGCGAACTGGACGAACTGGAAGAAGGCCTGCGCGCAGCGGAGCGCCTGCTCCGCTCCGGAGGCAGGCTGGCCGTCGTCAGCTTCCATTCGCTCGAAGACAGGATTGTGAAGCGTTTCCTCAAGGACGCTTCCAGAGCGGCCGGCGGTGGCTCTCGTCACCTTCCCCACCTCGACGCCCCGCCGGCCGTTTTCTCTCAGGTGTCGAAAGCGATCCGGCCCGGCGATGCGGAAGTCGAGCGCAATCCCCGCGCGCGTTCCAGCGTCCTGCGCTATGCCGTGCGCACCGAAACCCCGGCGAGGGAGGCGGCATGATCGTGCGTCAAAGCCGCCTGCGCCAGATTGGCTGGCTGGCCCTTCTCAGCATCTGTCTCGCGCTGTTCGTTGCGCTGTCTTTCCGCGTGAATGCGGTGAAGAGCGAAGTCGTGCGGACCGAGCGCGCGATCATCGCGCTGGAACGCGAGACGCGCAGGTTGGAAACCGAATTCCAGACCCGCGCCAACCAGCAGCAGCTGGCGACATGGAACCGGGTCGAGTTCGGTTACGAAGCGCCGCGCGCGGACCAGTATTTCGACACCGAACGCCAGCTCGCCGAACTGGGCGAGGGCCGTGCGCCGGGCGCGCCGTCCCCGATCCGGGTCGCGCGCGCTCCGCAGGACGGTGAAGCCGATGCGGCTGGCGACAATTCGCTGATCGCCATGGTTTCGCCGCTGACCGGCCGCCCGGCCAATGCGTCCGCGCGCGAAGAGATGTCGGCCCGGCCTTCGCCGCGCCAGACGCCTTCGCGCAGCGCCGACAGCGCTGCCGGATCGCTGGCCGACCGCCTTGGCGCGCCGCTCGATTTTTCTGCTTCGGTTGCCGAGGTGTCCGAATGACTGCGATCCCGATGAACACGGCCATCTCCATCGGCCGCGCGCGGCCCGTGACCCAGCGCCACGAAGCGGTGCTGGTCGCCCGGATGCGCGTGTTGCTGGTCGCGGTCCTGTTCGCGCTGGTCGCCCTGGCGGCGCTCGTGCGGATCGTGTGGCTCGGCATTGGCGGCAGCATGACGGGGCCGGCTTCGCTGGAAGAGGCGCTGCTGCCCCAGCGCGGCGAAATCGTCGACCGGAACGGCATGCCGATGGCCCGCAACTTCCCCGCCCGCGCGCTCTGGTTCAATCCCGATGCGATGGGCGACGGCGGCGAGCCGCTGGTGCGCCCCGCCAGCGTCATTGCGAGCGAGATCGCCGCGATTTTCCCCGACCTTGACAAGGCGACCGTCGAACGGCGCCTGACCAGCGGCAAGGCCGGCTATATCCGCCGCCGCGTATTGCCGGAAGAGGCGAACAGGCTCCACGCGCTGGGCGAACTGGCGCTGGAAATGCCGGAGGAGACGGATCGCCATTACCCGCAAGGCTCGCTCGGCGCGCACGTGCTGGGTTATGTGACGCATGATGGCGAGGGCCGCGTTGGCATGGAACAGGTGCTGCAGGAGCGCCTGACCGATTCCGCCCGCCGGGGTGAAGCGGTCGAATTGTCGCTCGACATGCGGGTGCAGGGCGCTCTGGAAGACGAATTGCGCCGCGGCATGCTGTCGACCAATGCGATGGGCGCGGCAGGCATCGTGCTGGATGTCGATACGGGCGAGGTCATGGCTCTGGCCTCGCTGCCGGAATTCGATCCCAACAAGATGGATCGCCGCGTCGTGGATTACGAATTCAACCGCGTGACCAACCAGGTTTACGAATTAGGTTCGACGTTCAAGCCATTGAGCGTGGCGGCCGCCATCGATGCCGGGGTCGTGCGCGATTTCTCGAAGCGGTGGAATGCGCGCCCGGTCGAAATTTCCAACGCGACGCTGAAGGACAGCCATTTCCTTGGCGACAGCCTGAACGTGCCCGAGGCGCTCATCCATTCGTCGAACACCGTGACGGCGCGTATCGCCGACGCGCTGGGCGCGGAAAAGATGCGCCGGACCTTGATGGACCTGGGCATGCACGAGCGGCCGTATATCGAGCTCCCCGCGCGCGGCCATCCGATCTGGCCCGGCGACAACTGGCCGCGCATCCGCAACATGACGGTCAGCTATGGCCATGGTGTCGCGGTCACGCCGCTGCATCTCGCCAGCGCCTATGCCGCGATGGTCAACGGGGGCATCTGGCGCCCGGCAACGCTGAACAAGCTGGAAGCGGGCAAGGCCCCGCGCGGTCGCCGCGTCTTCAAGGAATCGACCAGCTCGCGCATGCGCCAGCTGCTGCGCATGATCTCGATCTACGGCACGGGCAAGAACGCGGATGCCGTCGGCTACCGCGTGGGCGGCAAGACGGGCTCGGCGGAAAAGCCGGGCCGCCGGGGCTACCGCGAGACGAGTCTTGTCTCGACCTTTGCGGCAGCGTTTCCGATGGACAATCCGCGCTATGTCATCGTCGCCATGCTGGACGAGCCCAAGGGCACGCATGCCAGTTCGTTCCAGCGCACCGCCGCATGGAACGCCGCGCCGGTGGTCGGCCGGCTGGTCCCGCGCATCGGCCCGCTGCTGGGCGTGCGTCCCGACACGACCCGCGACGTCGATATTTCCGACCTCAGGCCGCTGGTTCCGGGAGGTCGCACATGAAGCTGGGTAAACTTGCCGAAGCCGCAGGTATCGCCCTCACGGAAGGGCCCGACCGGAACGTGACCGGCTTTGCCATAGACAATCGCAAGGTCGCGCCCGGCACCGTCTTCGGCGCGTTCCAGGGCAGCACCGTCAATGGCGAGGATTTCATTCCGCAGGCGATCGAAGCCGGGGCCGTCGCGGTCGTCGCCCGGGCGGAGGCCGAGGTAAGCGGCGCGGTCCATATCGCGGATCCCGCCCCCCGCCGCGCGTTTGCCGCACTGGCCGCGCAATTCTTCCGCCCTGTGCCCGGCACGATCGTTGCGGTTACCGGGACCAATGGAAAGACATCCTGCGCGGAAATGACGCGCCAGCTCTGGCGCATGGCCGGCGAACGGGCGGCCAGCATCGGAACGCTGGGCGTCACGACGCCGGATGAAAGCGTATCCACCGGCCTGACCACGCCCGATATCGTCACCTTCCTCGGCAATATGAGCGGCCTCGCGCGGGAAGGCGTGACTCATGTGGCTTACGAGGCATCGAGCCACGGTCTCTCGCAATACCGGAATGAAGGGCTGCCCGTCGCCGCCGGTGCCTTCACCAATTTCAGCCGCGACCATCTCGATTACCACGCCTCGATGGAAGAGTATTTCGAGGCCAAGATGCGGCTGTTCGACGAAGTCGTAATGCGCGGCGGCAAGGCCATCGTGTGGACCGGCGACGATTGGACGAAAAAGGCGACCGAGCGGGCGAAAGCCAACGGGCTGGAAGTGCTGACGGTCGGCGACAGCGGCGATTTCATCCGTCTGCTTTCCCGGACGCCGACGCAGCTGGGACAGGAGCTGGAGGTCGAGCATGGCGGCGAGGTCCGGAAACTGCGCCTTCCGCTGATCGGAGCCTACCAGACGGCCAATGCGCTGACGTCTGCTGCGCTGGTGCTGGCAACCGGCGGCGATGTAGGCCGTGTGTGGGACGGCGTTTCGCGGCTCCAGCCGGTGCGCGGACGGCTCGAACGCGCGGTGATCGCCCCGGGCGGGGCGCCGGTCTATGTCGATTACGCCCACACGCCCGATGCGCTGGAAGCGGCGATCGAGGCCTTGCGTCCGCACGTGGCGGGCAGGCTCATCATCGTGTTCGGCGCCGGCGGCGACCGCGACCACGGGAAACGCGCGCCGATGGGTGAAGTCGCCTCGCGCCTGTCGGACACGGTCATCGTCACCGACGACAATCCGCGCGGAGAAGATCCGGCCGCGATCCGGGCAGCGGTTCTCGGCGGAGCGGGGGATAATGCCAGCGAGACGGGTGACCGGCGCGCGGCAATCCGACAAGCCATCGCGCTGGCGGGGAAGGACGACATCGTCCTCGTCGCGGGCAAGGGGCATGAAACGGGGCAGATTATCGGCGCAGGCGACGCGGTGCGCGTCCTGCCGTTCGACGATGTACAGGTGGCACGCGAATGCAGCGCGCCGGATGCCGGAGACGGCGCCCAATCCAATGCGGGACGTGATTGAATGACTGCTAGCCCACTTCGCAAAGACCACGGCGCAGCATCCCGGCATCCGGCCATCAGGTCGTGGCCGCGCACCACGCGCGACCAATTGCCGCTGGCGCTGTGGTCCGCGGCGGAAATCGCCGAAGCCGTCGGTGGCACGGCGAGCGGCGAATTCCAGTGCTCAGGCGTCGAAATGGACAGCCGGGACGTGCGCCCAGGCGACCTGTTCATTGCGCTGAAGGGCGAGGCGATGGACGGCCACAAATTCGTGGAAAAGGCCTTTGCCGCCGGTGCAGCCGCTGCCATCGTCGATCGTCCGGTCGACGGGCCCCACGTACTGGTTGGCGACACCACCGAGGCGCTCCACGCCCTGGCCCATCACGCGCGGGACCGTTCCTCGGCGAAGCGCATCGCGGTCACGGGCTCGGTCGGCAAGACCGGCGTCAAGGAGGCGATTTTCTCAGCCCTCGACCGGTCGAGCAGGGGCCATGCGCACCGATCTGTCCGCAGCTACAACAACCATGTCGGCGTCCCGCTCAGCATGGCCCGGATGCCGGCGCGCAGCCGCTTCGGCATTTTCGAGATGGGCATGAACAATGCGGGCGAGATACAGGGCCTGACCGCCAATGCGCGGCCCCATGTCGCCGTCGTGACGACCATCGCCCCGGCCCACATCGAGAACCTTGGCAGCATGGAAGCGATCGCCGATGCCAAGGGCGAGATTTTCAGCGGCCTCGTCGAAGGCGGCACGGCGGTCATCCCCGCCGACAGCGAATATTCCGCGCGCCTGATCGGTCACGCGGAAAAGGCGGGCGCGAAGGTCGTGACCTTCGGACGATCCGAAGGCGCGACGGTCCGCATCCTCGATGCCATTCCGGCGGCCAATGGCGGTTCGCTGATCACCGCGCAGGTCGGCGACACGCGCCTGTGCTATTCCGTGGCCGAGCCCGGCGAACACTGGATCGCCAATTCCCTGTGCGTCCTGGCTGCCGTGCAGGCGGCGGGCGGCGACCTGGGCGCGGCGGGTCTCGCTCTCGCCGAACTCGGCGGCCTGAAGGGACGCGGGGCGCGTCACCAGCTTACCGTGCCGGGCGGCAAGGCGCTGCTGGTCGATGAGAGTTACAACGCAAACCCTGCGTCCATGCGAGCAACACTGCGCCAGCTTGGCCAGACGCCCGCCACGCGGCGGATCGCCGTGCTGGGCAGCATGAAGGAACTGGGCGATTTCGGCCCGGCCATGCACGCAGCACTCGCCGATCCCCTGGTGGATGCGAAAATCGATTACGCCATCCTTGTCGGGGAAGAGATGAAGGCTCTCGGCCAGGCGCTTTCCCGCGCCCGTGCGGCGGCGCTGTCGCAGGACATGGGGAAACCCGCAGGCGAGGCGCTTGGCAACATCCCCGCCTTCGCGCATTGCGAAGGGCCTGCCGAGGCAATCGCCGCGGTGGAAGAATACGGCCTCGCCGCTGGGGACGCGATGCTGGTCAAGGGGTCCAATTCTGTCGGTCTCGGCAAATTGGTCGACCACTGGACCGCCCGCCGATCCTGACGAAGCCCGGCAATGGAGGCCGATGAGCCAGAATGCTTTACCTGCTAGCAGAATGGATGGAGTTCGAGGGACTGTTCAACCTCGTGCGCTACCAGACGTTCCGGGCCGGGGCGACACTGATGACCGCGCTGGTGATCGGTCTGATCATCGGCCCGAGACTGATCGATGTGCTGCGCGTGCGACAGGGGAAGGGGCAACCGATCCGCGAGGACGGGCCGCAGACCCACCTGGCGAAAGTCGGCACGCCCACGATGGGCGGACTGATGATCCTGATTGCGCTGGCGCTCAGCCTGCTCATCTGGATGGACCTGTCCAACCCCTTCGTCTGGGCGTGTCTCGCCGTGACGGCCGGCTTCGGCCTGATCGGCTTCATGGACGATTACGACAAGGTGTCGAAGCGCAGCCACAAGGGTGTGTCGGGCAAGGTGCGCCTGCTGCTGGAATTTATCGTCGCGGGCATCGCCAGCTACATCATCGTCAGCCAGATCAATACCTGGCTCTACGTCCCCTTCGTATCGGACCGCGCGATACCGCTCGGCTGGGGCTATTACCTGTTTGCCGCGTTCGTGATCGTGGGGGCGGGCAATGCCGTGAACCTGACGGACGGGCTGGACGGCCTCGCCATCATGCCGGTCATTATCGCCGCCGGGACGTTTGCGATCATCGCCTACCTGACAGGCCGCGTGGACTATTCCGAATATCTCGGCATTCCCCATGTGGAAGGCGCAGGGGAACTGGCGATATTCTGCGCCGCGATCATCGGTGCAGGCCTTGCTTTCCTGTGGTTCAACGCGCCGCCTGCCGCTGTCTTCATGGGCGACACGGGCAGCCTTGCCCTTGGCGGCGCGCTGGGCGCGATCGCGGTTGCCAGCCACCACGAAATCGTGCTCGCCATCGTGGGCGGACTGTTCGTGTTCGAGGCGCTGTCGGTCATCATCCAGGTCTTCTGGTTCAAGCGTACCGGCAAGCGCGTGTTTCGCATGGCGCCGATCCATCACCATTTCGAACAGCTGGGCTGGAGCGAGAGCAAGGTCGTGATCCGCTTCTGGATCATCGCCATCGTCCTCGCGATCATCGGCCTCGCCACGCTGAAGCTGCGGTGATGGCCGCGTGATCACCTCGCCCGCCTTTTCCGGGAAGCGCTACGCCGTTCTCGGCCTCGCCCGCTCGGGAATGGCGGCAGCGGAGGCTTTGCTCGCCAGCGGCGCGCAGGTCACCGCGTGGGACCGGCAGGAAGAGCCGCGCGCGCTGCTGGAAGGGCGGGCCGACATTGCCGACCCGCTGACGCTGGACCTGACCGGCTATGACGGCATCGTCGTGTCCCCCGGTGTGCCGCTGAACACGCATCCGATTGCGGATCACGCTGCACGGTTCGGAGTCCCGGTCATCGGTGACATCGAGCTGTTCGCACAGGCCCGTGCCGATCTGCCGCCGCACCGAGTGATCGGCATTACCGGGACCAATGGCAAATCGACCACCACCGCATTGACTGCCCATATCCTCGACCATGCCGGTGTGCCCTGCCGAATGGGGGGCAATATCGGCCTGCCCGTTCTGGGAGAGGAGCCGCTTGTGCCGGGTGACAGCGGGACGGGGGTCTACGTGCTGGAACTGTCGAGTTACCAGATCGACCTGACCCGCTCCCTCTCCTGCGAGGCGGCCGTATTGCTGAACGTCACGCCCGACCATCTCGACCGCTATGACGGGTTCGAGGCCTACGCCTTTTCCAAGGGGCGGCTGATGGCGATGCAGGGTAGCGGGCAGTTCGCCGCCTATGGCTGCCAGGATGCCACTACCCGCGCAATGCGGCAGGCAGAGCATGCGCGGCGCGGGGACAGCCTGGCGGTCTGCCTCGAGCCTGGCCGTCTTGCGGAACTCCAGCCGGACTGGCCTGCCCTGCAGGGACCTCATAACCTCCAGAACGCAGCTGCAGCGATCACGCTGGCCGAGGTCATGGGCATCACGCGCGAACAGTGGGAGCCGGCCGTGCGGACCTTTCGCGGCCTGCCCCACCGGATGGAAGTCGTGTGCGAGGCGGATGGTGTCCTGTTCGTCAATGACAGCAAGGCGACCAATCCCGCCTCTGCCGCGCCTGCGCTGGCCGCCTGGCCTGCCGGGGACAATGCGCGCATCCACTGGATCGTGGGCGGTCTGGCGAAGGAAGACGGGCTGGGCGAATGTGAAGAGCAGCTGGCCAATGTCGCCCATGCCTACACCATCGGCGAGGCGGGGCCGCGGTTTGCCGAACTGCTGGATGGCCGCGTTCCGGTCGAGCGGTCCGAACTGATCTGCGAGGCGGTGAAGCAGGCCTTCGCCGCCGCGGGGCCGGGCGATGTCGTGCTGCTGTCCCCTGCCTGCGCCAGCTTCGACCAGTTTCGCGATTTCGAGAAGCGGGGCGAGCATTTCCGCTCCATCGTCGGCGCCCTGACCGGCTGCGACGTACCCGCCGGCAGCGAGCCCGGCCTTACGAAAGCCGCAGAAGGGCCAGCTTCATGAGTGCGCCAGCCCATATCCGCGCCGCGCAGGGCCGCCCGGGCGGCACGGTCGACCGTTTCGGGGGAACCCGGACATCGGATTTCAAGATCTGGTGGCGCGAGGTGGACCGTGTCCTCCTGTTTCTCGTCCTTGTCCTGATGGCCATCGGCGCAGCGGCCGTGGCAGCGGCATCGCCTTCCACGGCGCGCCGCCTGTCGACGTCGGAAGTGCGCCTGGACGACCTGCATTTCTACTGGATTCACATGCGCTGGCAGGTCGTCGGGCTCGCCGTCATGCTGGGCGCGTCTTTCCTGAGCCGCGACAGCGCGCGGCGCATCGGCGTGGTGCTGGCAGTGGCCATGATCGGCGCGCTGATGCTGGTCCCTCTGATCGGACACGAAGTAAACGGCGCGAAACGCTGGATCAGGTTCGGCATCGGTTTCCAGCCGAGCGAATTCCTGAAACCGGGCTTCGCCATCCTGCTGGCATGGATCTTGAGCTGGCGCCTGCGCGATCCGGGCCTTCCCGTACTGGCGGTCGTGTCGGGTATTTCGGCCTTTGTCGGGATGTTGCTGATGCTGCAGCCCAATCTTGGCGCGACGATCCTGTTCGGCGGTGTGTGGTTCGTGCTCGTGATGTTGTCCGGCGTCTCGTTCAAGAAGATCGCCATGCTGGTCGGCGGCGGGGTGGGCCTGCTCGTGCTCGCCTATTTCACCTACGACAATGCTCGGCACCGTATCGACGCGTTCCTGGGCGGGGGTACCGCCTATGACCAGGTCGATCTTGCCAGCCGCACGCTGATGTCGGGCGGCTGGACGGGGGCGGGCTTCTGGCTCGGCACACGCAAGATGACACTGCCCGAGGCGCATACCGACTACATCTTCTCCGTCATCGGGGAAGAGTTCGGCCTGATCTGGTGCGCGATGATCGTGATTCTCTACCTCGCCATTGTCGGGCGGGCGCTGGTGCGGCTGGCGGACGAGGAGAACCTGTTCGCCTTGCTCGCCGCTGCTGGACTGACCGCACAGATCGGCGGGCAGGCCTTCATCAACATCATGGTGAATTTGCAGCTTTTCCCGTCCAAGGGGATGACGTTGCCGCTTGTCAGCTATGGCGGTTCGTCGACCATCGCGGTAGGTCTGACAGTCGGGCTGTTGCTTGCTATGACGCGGCGCAACCCGTTCCTGACCCGTGAGACACCGGGGATGGCTTCCCTCTTGTCCGACAAGGATCACAATCGATGAGCAGTGCTGCGCCCACCGGCGCCAACCGCCATTACGTACTCGCAGCCGGCGGGACCGGCGGACACATGCTGCCCGCCTTCGCGCTGGCGACCGAGCTGGAACGCCGCGGCCACCATGTCGCGCTGGTCACCGATGCACGCGGAGCGAAGATCCCGGGCAAGCCGGACTTCCTGCCTGCCCACGTCATTCCGGCAGGCCGTTTCGGCAAGAACCCGCTGCGCTGGCCGGGCGGGCTGAAGGCCCTGTGGCAGGGCCGCAAGATGGCGCTGCGCCTGTTCGAGAGTTTCCAGCCCAGCGCCGTCATCGGCTTTGGCGGATACCCGGCGGCGCCCGCCCTGCTGGCGGCGACCTCTGCCGGCATTCCCAGCCTGGTGCATGAACAGAACGCGGTGCTGGGCCGCGTGAACCGCCTGCTCGCCGGCCGCGTGCAGGCGATTGCAACCGCCTATCCGGAAATCGAGCGGCTGGCGGACAAGCATCAGGGCAAGGTCCATCTGGTCGGCAATCCGGTGCGGGCCGAGGTCCGGACCCTGCGCGAAGAGGAATTTCCCGCCGCGAGCGAGGACGGCCTGTTGAAGGTGCTGGTGACCGGCGGCAGCCAGGGCGCACGCATCCTGTCGCAGGTGGTGCCCGACGGGCTCGCCATGCTGCCGCCGGCCCTGCGCCAGCGGTTGCAGGTAACGCAGCAGTGCCGCCCGGAAGACCTCGACGCCGTGCGCGAGCGGTATCGCAGCCACGATATACCGGCGGAGCTGGGAACCTATTTCGAGGACATGGCCTCGCGCCTTGCCGATGCGCATGTCTTCATCGGGCGCGCCGGTGCATCGACCATCGCGGAGCTGACCGCGGTGGGCCGTCCCGCCATACTGGTCCCGCTCGCCATCGCGACCGACGATCACCAGGCGGCGAACACCCGTGAAATGGTCAAGGCCGGCGGCGCACGCATGATCCGAGAGGACAATTTCAACGCGAAGGAACTGGCCAAGCAGGTGCAGGCCCTCGGCCAGAGGCCGGATACGCTGGCCAATGCGGCCCATGCGGCATGGAATTGCGGCCGCCCTCGCGCTGTCGAGGATCTGGCAGACCTGCTCGAAAGCTTCGGCGGGGCGGACATGATGGACGTGATCAAGGTGGGCGCGAACAATGCGCGCGGGGCGTCGCAGGGGGTCCCCGTGGGCCAGGGCGCGTCGGCGCGAACGGCTGCGGAAGCGGACAGAAAGGCAAATGGCTGATGCGCGGTGTCCCGACAGATATCGGTGTGGTCCATTTCGTCGGCATTGGCGGGATCGGCATGTCCGGAATTGCCGAGGTGATGCACAATCTCGGCTACACCGTTCAGGGCAGCGACCTGAATGAAGGCCCGACGGTCGAGCGACTGCGCAGTCGCGGGATATCGGTGAAGATCGGCCACGCGAAAGAAAACGTGGAAGGGGCCAGCGTGGTCGTCACTTCCACCGCAGTGCGCCGGACGAACCCCGAAGTCGCCGCTGCGCTGGAAAACCGCACGCCGGTCGTTCGCCGTGCCGAGATGCTGGCCGAACTGATGCGGCTGAAAAGCACCATCGCCGTTGCCGGCACCCACGGCAAGACGACGACGACCAGCATGGTCGCGGCGCTGCTCGATTGCGGCAATATCGACCCGACCGTGATCAATGGCGGCATTATCGAGCAATACGGATCCAATGCGCGCCTCGGCGACAGCGACTGGATGGTGGTCGAGGCGGACGAGAGCGACGGCAGCTTCCTGCGGCTGGACGGGACGATCGCAGTCGTCACGAATATCGATCCCGAGCATCTCGATCACTATGGCGATTTCGACGGGGTGAAGCGCGCCTTCGTCGAGTTCATCCACAATGTCCCGTTCTACGGCGCGGCGATCCTGTGCATCGACCATCCGGAGGTGCAGGCGGTCATCGGGAATGTCCGCGACCGCCGCGTGGTGACCTATGGTTTCTCCCTGCAGGCCGATATTTGCGGGGTGAACATTCGCCCCGACGAAGGCGGGAACACCTTCGATGTCATCGTGCGCCAGCGGGGCGAGGAAGATCGCCGGATCGAAGGCGTGCGCCTGCCGATGCCCGGCCGGCATAATGTCCAGAACGCGCTGGCAGCGATTGCGGTGGCGATCGAGATGGGCTGTCCGGACGAAGTCATCTGCAACGGTTTCGGCAGTTTCGGCGGTGTCCGCCGCCGCTTCAGTCGGGTGGGCACGGTTCCGGTCGATGGCGGCGAAGTCCAGATCATCGACGATTACGCGCACCACCCGGTGGAAATCACGGCCGTCCTCGGCGCAGCGCGCGAAAGCGCAGGTGCCAGCGGCGGCCGCGTCATCGCGGTCATGCAGCCGCATCGTTATTCGCGCCTCGGCGACCTGATGGACGATTTCCAGAGCTGCTTCAACGAAGCGGATACGGTCTATGTCACTCCTGTCTATGCCGCCGGGGAAGACCCGGTCGAAGGCGTGGATAGCGAGGCGCTGGTGGCAGGGATGCGATCGCGCGGTCACCGCGATGCATCGACGGTCGCGGACCACGCAGACCTGGCAGGCCGGCTGGCGGACCAGGCGCAGGCCGGCGATATCGTCGTGTGCCTCGGCGCGGGGGATATCACCAAATGGGCCGCCACGCTTGCGGACGCCGTCAGCGCGGAGCGTGCGGCATGAGCCATGCGAACCAGCCCGGGGACTGGCCCATGTTCGATGACGGACAGGCCCCCGATGCGGAAGTGGAAGGCGCGGTCGATGCGCCCGTACCCATGGCGGACATTCGCGGCACGCTGAAACAGGATGCGCCGCTTGCGAAGCTGGTCTGGTTCAAGAGCGGCGGCAATGCGGACTGGCTGTTCGAGCCGGCCGACCTCGATGACCTGCGGCATTTCCTCGACGTACTCGAAGGGTCGATGCCGGTCATGGCGCTGGGGCTGGGGTCCAATCTCATCATCCGCGACGGCGGTGTGCCTGGCGTCGTCATCCGGCTCGGCAAGCCTTTCGCGCAGGTGGACACGCATGACGATCATGTCGTCTCCTGCGGGGCCGGGGCGCACGGCATCCTCGTATCCTCAACCGCGCGCGACGCCGGTATCGCAGGGCTGGAATTCCTGCGCGGCATCCCCGGCACGGTTGGCGGGTTCGTGCGGATGAATGGCGGCGCCTACGGACGGGAAACGGCCGATGTCCTGATCGATTGCGACGTCATCATGCCGGGCGGCGAACTGGTCACCCTGCCGCGTGACGATCTGCGCTACACCTATCGCCACTCGGCCCTGCCGGACCAGGCGGTCGTCGTCGCGGCACGGTTCCAGGGCTCTGCCGGGGATCCGGAAGAAATCGGGCGGGAAATGGACCGCATTGCCCAGGCCCGCGAGGCCGCCCAGCCGATCCGCAGCAAGACGGGCGGCTCCACCTTCAAGAACCCGGACGGGCACAAGGCCTGGCAACTGGTCGACGAGGCAGGCTGCCGCGGCCTCACCATGGGCGGTGCGCAGGTCAGCGAGAAACATACAAATTTCATGATCAACACCGGCGATGCCACCAGTGCCGACATCGAAGGGCTGGGCGAGGAAGTGCGCCGCCGCGTTTACGAGAATTCCGGCATCGAGCTGGAATGGGAAATCAAGCGGGTAGGGCGACCCTGATGGCGCAAAGCAGCATCCTTGAACGCAGTCTTCACGTGGCCGTCCTGATGGGCGGATGGGCCAATGAACGCCCTGTCAGCCTGATGTCGGGCGAAGGCGTGGCGAAAGCGCTGGAGAAACGCGGCCACACGGTGACTCGCATCGACATGGACCGGCAGGTCGCGGCCCGCATCGCGGAGGCCGCGCCCGACGTGGTGTTCAACGCGCTGCACGGCGTTCCGGGCGAAGACGGTACGGTGCAGGGCATGCTCGACCTGATGGGCTTCCCCTATACCCACTCCGGACTGGCGACCTCCGTCATCGCCATCGACAAGGAACTGACGAAGCAGGCGCTCGTCCCGCATGGAATACCCATGCCGGGCGGGCGGATCGTGAAAAGCGCCGAGCTGCACGAGAAAGATCCGCTGTCCCGCCCTTACGTCCTGAAACCGGTTAACGAAGGATCGTCGGTCGGCGTCGCGATCGTCACCGACGAAAGCAATTACGGCAATCCCATTCGCCGCGATGCTGCCGGTCCGTGGCAGGAATTCGCCCAGCTTCTGGCCGAACCCTTCATCCGCGGGCGAGAGCTGACGACCGCCGTGGTCGGTGACAAGGCGCTGGCCGTCACCGAGCTGAAGCCCAAGAGCGGTTTCTACGATTTCGACGCCAAATACACCGACGGCATGACCGATCACGTCTGCCCGGCCAAAATCCCCGAAGCGATAGAGGCCTTGTGCAAGAAATACGCGCTGGAGGCGCACCGCGTGTTGGGATGTCGCGGCACCAGCCGGACCGATTTCCGCTGGGACGACGAGCAGGGCGAGGACGGCCTTTTCGTGCTGGAAACCAACACGCAGCCGGGCATGACGCCGCTCAGCCTGGTGCCGGAACAGGTGAAGTTCGCAGGCATGGAATACGAAGACCTGGTCGAAATCGTGATCAGGGACGCATTGGACCATTTCGCAGCAGCAGGCGGGGAATCGGGCGATGGCAACGGTTAAGCGCAAGACCACCGGTGTTCGGCGTTCGACGGCTGCAAAATCGCGCGCGGCAAAGGCCCGGACGGCGAAGACCCGGACGCAGGGCGGGGTCAACCGCGCGCTGTCCCTGCTGCCGTTCGACGACGACCAGCTGCACCGCATCTTCCTCGCCATCATCCTGGGCGGGGCCGTGGCATTGGCGTGGTTCGTCGCGAGCCTGGCGGGCGTACCGGCGCTGGCGCAGAACGAGGTGGCCAAGCTGGCCAGCGATGCAGGCTTCGAGGTTCGCCGCGTCAAGGTGACCGG
Source organism: Altererythrobacter sp. MTPC7 (assembly GCF_042851395.1). NCBI lineage: Bacteria > Pseudomonadati > Pseudomonadota > Alphaproteobacteria > Sphingomonadales > Erythrobacteraceae > Altererythrobacter > Altererythrobacter sp. MTPC7. Next base: position 105,747 of record NZ_BTGS01000004.1, read on the forward strand.
GGTCCAGCGGATGAATGAGCTGAAGATCTACGAGCGCGCGCTGGCTGAACAGGACCGGCCCATGCCTCTGGTCGATCTCGACGCCTTGCGAGAGGAACTCGTGGCGCTGCCGTGGGTGGAGGATGCGCGCGTATCCCGCCAGCTTCCCGACATGCTCTCGATCGACGTGGTCGAGCGCACGCCGCACGCGGTGCTTAAAGCGCCGGACCGGCTCGTGCTGATCGATGCCAGCGGCGAGGAACTGGAGCCCATCAGCGAGAAGAACGCCAAAGGCATGCTGCATGTCGAGGGGCCGGGTGCTGCCAGACAGGTGGCCCATCTGGGCGATTTGCTGGACGCTGCGCCCGCGCTCCGCAGCAAGGTGGCGAATGCGGAATGGGTCGGTAATCGCCGCTGGAACCTGACTTTCACGACCGACCAGGTGCTGGCCCTGCCGCAGGGTGACCGGGACGCAGCGACCGCTCTGGTCCAGTTCGCGCGGCTCGACGGGCAGAACCGCCTGCTGGGAGGAAAGGTCGCGACGTTCGACATGCGCGCGCCCGAGCGCATCTACATGCGGGTTCCGGGCCGCGCGGCCGAAATGCTGGGCGAAGGGGGGGCGAATTGATGGGACTGCCCCGCATCTCCCGCGTCTTCGGCGCCATCAATATTGGATCGTTCCGCATCTCCGCGATGATCCTCGGGCAATCGGAATCGGGCGAACTGATCGTGCTGGGCAGCGGGCACCGCGCCAGCCAGGGCGTCCGCCGCGGCTATATCGTCGACATGGCGGCGGCGACCTACGCCGTGCGCGACGTGGTCGAACGGGCGGAGAAGGCGGCCGGGACCGGCATTGCCAGTGTCTGGGTCGGTTGTTCCGGTGCAGGGCTCGCCAACCAGGTGAGCCAGGTCGAGGTGCCCATCGGTGGTCGCCGGATCGAGGAAGAGGACATTCAGCACCTGCTGGTGGCCGCGCGCGAGACGATCCAGCCCGACGGCAAGATGGTTCTCCACGCGCAGCCCGCACAATACACGCTGGACGGCGCGCATGGCGCGTCCGACCCTGTCGGCCTGCATGCAGAGCGGCTGGGCGTCGATATCCACGTGATGCTGGCCGACGGCGCACCGGTGAAGAACCTGCGCGACGCGGTGGAAAGCGCGCATCTTTCGGTCGAGGCGGTGGTTGCCGCACCGATCGCCTGCGCCGAGGCGTGTCTCAGCCCGGAGGAACGCGAACTGGGCACGGCTCTGGTCGAGATCGGGGCGGAACTGACCAATGTCTCGATCTTCCAGAACGGAATGCTGCGCGCACTCCATGCCATACCCATCGGATCGGGCGACATCACGGACGCGATTGCCGGTGATTTCGGGATCCGCCGTTTCCAGGCGGAACGGCTGAAATGCGTGTTCGGTTCGGCCATTGCGAGCCCGTCCGACCACCGCGAGATGGTTCCGCTGGCACAGCAGGCGGAAGGCGCGCCGGAAGTCGACCGGGTGAGCCGGGCCGAGCTGGTATCGGTCGTGACGGGCCAGCTTTCCCGCTTGACGGACGAGATCAACCGCGTGTTCAAGGCGCATGAAACGGGCGGCGCGCGCAGCAGCCAGGTCGTCTTGACCGGCGGCGGGGCCGAACTGGCCGGGATTGCCGAATTCGCCCAGGGCGCGCTTGGCCGACCGGTGCGTATCGGCAAGCCGTCGCAGCTGCGCGGCCTGCCCGATGCCCATGCTACCCCCGGCTTCACGACGCTTGCCGGCCTGTGCCTTTATGCCGCGCGCGATCCGGTCGACATTCGCTCGATCCCCGATACGTCGCAAACCATGGTTACCTATTCGGGCTTGGGTCTGATAAAGCGTGTATTGGCGGCCTCGAGAGAGTATTTCTAATCGCCCCGCACGTTCTGCAGGGGATTTGCCCTGTGGCTAGGCCTGTGGAAAAGGCGTGGGCAAACAGTGCAGAACGTGTCGCACGTGTGACACACTGGAATTCCAGCGGCGAACCATGCCTGCCGCTTGTGGAGTATAGTTAAGATGAGCATCAATATCGGCCCTGCGACCACCGACGAGCTGCGCCCCAAGATCACCGTCATCGGTGTCGGCGGCGCCGGCGGCAACGCGATCGGCAACATGATCGAGAACGGCATCGAGGGCGTCGATTTCGTCGTTGCCAACACCGATGCGCAGGCGCTCAACAATTCGGCGGCAGAGGCGCGGGTCCAGCTCGGACCGGAAATCACCGGCGGCCTGGGTGCAGGATCGCGTCCCGAAGTGGGCAAGGCCGCGGCCGAGGAAACCGCCAGCGAGATCGAGGACCTGCTCGAAGGCGTCAACATGTGCTTCATCGCCGCCGGCATGGGCGGCGGTACCGGCACGGGCGCAGCTCCCGTTATCGCGGAAGCTGCCCGCAACAAGGGCGTGCTGACCGTCGGTGTCGTGACCAAGCCGTTCCTGTTCGAAGGCACGCGCCGGATGCGCGCTGCCGAAGCCGGGATCGAGGAATTGCAGCGCCACGTCGATACGCTGATCGTCATTCCCAACCAGAACCTGTTCCTGGTCGCCAAGGCCGACACCACGTTCAAGCAGGCGTTCCAGCTGGCCGACGAAGTGCTGCAGCAGGGCGTGCGCTCGATCACCGACCTGATGGTGATGCCGGGCCTCATCAATCTCGACTTTGCCGACGTGAAGTCGGTGATGGAGGAAATGGGCAAGGCGATGATGGGCACAGGCGAAGGCGAGGGCGAGAACCGCGCTCTCGAAGCTGCCGAACGCGCCATTGCCAATCCGCTGCTCGACGGTGTGTCGATGGCCGGGGCGAAGGGTGTCATCATCTCGATCATCGGCGGCGAGGACATGAAGCTGCTCGAAGTCGACGAGGCGGCCAACCACATCCGCGAACTGGTGGACGAAAACGCCAACATCATCTGGGGCTCGGCATTCAATCCCGATCTCGACGGGAAGATTCGCGTGTCGGTCGTGGCCACCGGTATCGAGGGGAGCGAAGGCACATCCGCCGGGACCAGCCAGTCGATGTCGCTCGGCTCGGGCCGCGCCCCGCGCCGTCCGGTCCTGGACCTTCCGTCCGACGACATGGACGAAACGGAAGCGGAAGCGCCTGCGGAGGAGCCGGCAGCGGTTCCTGCCGGAATTGCAGGGCTGGGCCTCAGCGCAGCGTCCGCGGGCTCGTCCTTTGACGACGAGGACGAATATGACGAGGACGACGATGTCGATGGCATCGTCGATCCGCTGGCCGGCCTTCGCAAGGAAGAGGACGACGACGCGCGTCTGGCAGAGCCTGCTTCGGACGACCAGTTCGGGGTTGGCGGAGACGACGGGTTTGCGGGCGATTCGTCCGACGACACGCTCGACCTCGGCGATGCCAGCAATTGGGACGATGTCGGCGCCGGCAAACAGGGCGGGGCGAGCGAAGAGCCCCTCGACCTCGGCGGCAGCGAAGAATCCGCCGGAACGACCGGTCAGGATAGCGCGTCCGACGACCTGCTTCGGAACGCAGACCGGCTCAGCGAACAGGATGCACCGGTCCAGGGCGGTCGCCGCCGCCAGCTCGTTTCGGGCGGCGAGGCCGAAGCGGCAACCGGCCAGGCAGAACCGGCGCCGGCCCCGGCTGCGCCTGCTGCGCCGAAGCCTGCCAAGGACGATGCCGGGGGCAGCACGCTGTTCGAACGCATGGCCAATCTCTCGCGCGGGAGTTCGTCGAAGGACGACGACGATGACGACGATGACGATGGCGGTTCGCTCAGCATTCCGCGCTTCCTCGGACGCCAGAACAACCAGTAAACCTATCGCCCGCGGGGAAATTTCTCCGCGGGCTTTCATTAGGTTGCGGTTCAGGGCGCGCCTGCGATAGTTACGCGTCTGGAACCCATGCCCATGACACACCGCATCCTCACCATGCTCGGAGCTGCCGGTCTCGGCAGTCTTGCAGCCCTGTCTTCCATGCCACTGGCCGCGCAAGGCACGGCTGTCGTCCAGCCCCTGCCGCCGGCAGCATCGGGCGAACTCAACCGCGCGCTGCGACGACTCGACAGCAACCCCCGCGATGTCGATGCCCTGATCATGGCGGCTGCGGCCTCGCTGGAGCTGGGCGATATCGACGCCGCGATCGGCTTCTATGGCCGCGCGGACGAGCTTTCGCCGGGCAATCCGCGGGTGAAGGCGGGGACTGCCGCAGCCTATGTCCGGGTGCAGCGCCCGGTAGAGGCCCTGCGCCTGTTCGACGAGGCGGAGCGCGCGGGCGTGCGCCCCATCTCCATGGCCGGCGACAAGGGACTGGCCCACGACCTGGTCGGCAACAACCGCGAGGCGCAGCTGGCCTATCGCCGCGCGCTGTCCTTCGAGGAGGATGCCGAGATCCGGAGGCGGATGGCGCTCAGCTATGCCATTTCAGGCGACCGCGAGGCGTTCGAATCGACCCTGCTGCCACTGCTGGAGCAGCGCGATTTCGCGGCCTATCGCACCCGCTCCTTCGGCCTTGCCATCCTGGGCGAGCCCGATGAGGGGATCGCCATCGCGGACGCGGTCATGCCGCGCGAAATGGCAGAGCGGGTGGAGCCCTATCTTCGCTACATGCGCCGCCTCACACCGGCGCAGCAGGCGGCCGCGGCTAATCTCGGCATTTTCCCGCGCGCAGCGGCCATCGGCCGGGACGATCCGCGTATCGTTGCTGCGCGCGAGGCGGGAAGCGCCCCGGCGCTGGCTGCGGTCGATACGCCTCTCGCCCCGTCCGGAAGGCCGCTCGGCCAGTCACAGACAGCGCCGCAAACAGCGCCGCAGTCCCGGCAGACATCGCAAGCGGATGCTGCCGAGGATGACGATGCACGCCTGACCCGCGAGCAAAGGCAGGCGCTTCTCGCGCAGCGTCGCCAGCGTGGACGACTGCCGTCGCGCGCCAATCGGCAGGTTCGCATTGCCGAGCCGGAACCTGCGCCCGCTGAGCAGCAGGCGGCAGCGGCCGCCGTTCCGGCCGCTCCGACGTCGCCTCCTGTCCAGACGGCAAGCAATACACCCGCGCCATCTCCTCCCTCCGCTACGCGGCCGGCCACCGAACGCGGTGAACTTCCAGCGCTTGCGGCAGGCGGAGAATTGCCGCCGGTTGGCGCGGCTGCCACGGTCACGCCCCCGGCATCTTCGGACCCTTCCCCGGCACCCGCTCAGACGTCGACCGCGGGGGCACCTGCCGCGAACCAGGCGCTTGCCCGGGTCGATGTCGCTCCGTCGAGCGCCGGGTCGTCCACGCCGGTCACTGTCGCAAGCCTGCCGGCTGCAACGCCTGCGCCCGGTTTCGATCTCGGCCAGGCGGCAGCGCAATCGACCGTACCCGCCAATCCGATAACGCTCCCGTCGTCGAACACTGCCCCTCCGCAAAGGCCGGTCGCTTCGGTGTCCGACGCGTTTGCGGATCTCCTGTCGCTGCCGGACACAAGCGAACAGCCGCGCCCGGGCACCGCAGTCGACATCACCGCCATCGAGATTCCGCGCGAGGAAGCTGCTGCGCCCGAGCCTGCTGCCGCCCCGCCCGAGCCAGAGAAGCCTGCGAATGTCAGCCGTATCTGGGTGCAGGTTGCAACGGGCCGCGACCGCTCCGCATTGAAGTTCGACTGGCGCCGCCTGTCGCGGCAGGCGCCCGAGGTGCTGGACGACAACGGCCCCTTCGTCGCAAGCTGGGGCGAGACGAATCGCCTGCTCGCCGGTCCCTTTTCCAGCCGGTCCGCTGCCAATTCCGCGGTGAGTGCCTTGTCCGAACAGGGCATCGACGCGTTCCGGTTTACCAGTGCCAATGGCGAGGCAATCGAAGAGCTGGATTGATCGCCTGCGTGCCTCGGCGGATGCGGTGCAGCCACGGACGAAAGAGCCGGTTAACCCTTTTTCCCCCGTTCCTTATCCCCACGGTTTGAACAGGCGAAATCCGTTCTCCCCAGCAGCGGGCGGGGGCAGGCGTTGCTCTTTCCGGCCCGGCAGGTCCATCTGGCGGCATGAGCGGACGCAACCACGATAGACCTTTCCAGCGCGGCATTTGCTGCACCGGCGCAGCCATATGATGCTGGCCGATCCGGAGCAGCGCGGCGCGGACAGCCCCCCCGTCGACATGCTCGCTGCCCTGTTCGAGGCGCGCGGCTGGACCGCGCAGCGGGTCAGCGAGGACGAGCTGTCGGGCGAAATCCAGGGGAGTTGGACGAAGTACCAGATCCGCTGCATCTGGCGCCGCGAGGACAAGGTCCTGCAACTGATCTGCCTGCCGGAAATCCGTGTCGCGGACGACAAGCGTCCCGGCGCGCTCGAGCTGCTGGCGCGGGTGAACGAGCAGATGTGGCTGGGGCACTTCGACATCTGGTCCCAGGGCGGGATGCTGATCTATCGTCACGGCGCACTGCTGGGCGATGACGGCTTGCTGAGCGTCAGCCAGGCGCAGGCGGTGGTCGAGACGGCGATCGAGGAATGCGACCGCTTCTACCCGGCTTTCCAGTTCGTCCTGTGGGGGGACAAGGAGCCCGGCGATGCCCTGCGGGCGGCGATGGTCGACGCGGCGGGCGAGGCCTGAACGCGAATGTTCGGCAGCATCCTGATCTGCGGCTACGGCACCATGACTGGGGCAATGGTGGAGGGATGGCTTCGCGCCGGCATTCCGCCCGCCACATTCACGGTTTACCATCCCCGCGGGAAGGACGTGCCGGAAGGCATGGGCATGATGACTCAATGGCCGTCCACGCCCTTCGGCGCCGTATTGCTGGGGGTGAAGCCGGATGCGCTTGGCGTGGTGGCGCCGCATGTTCGGAAGGTGGCAGGCAGGGATACCGCCGTGCTGTCCGTGCTGGGCGGGGTCGATCTTGCCACGCTGAGGGCTGCGTTCCCGGCAGCCGGCAGTGTCGTTCGGTTCATGCCCAATCTCGCCTGCGCGATCAACAAATCGCCCAACGCCCTGATCGCGGAAGGGCTGGACGGGGCCGGTCGGGACAATGTCACGGCGCTCGCCGCCGCGCTTGGCACTGCGGAGTGGCTGGAGGACGAGGCGCAGTTCGACCTGGTCACGGCGCTCGCCGGATCGGGCCCGGGCTTCGCCTACCGCTTCATCGATGCGCTGGCGAAGGCCGGTCACCGTCTCGGCCTGGATGCAGGACAGGCGGAGCGGCTGGCGACCGCGATGGTGGAGGGCGCAGCCGCCCTTGCGGCAGGCTCGGACCGGTCGCCGGGGGAATTGGCACGGCGGGTCGCCAGTCCGGGCGGCATGACGCAGCGTGGTCTCGACGTACTGGACGAGGGGGACGCGCTCGTCCGCCTGCTGGAAAAGACGCTGGGCGCGACGCGCGACCGGGGCGCGGAACTGGCAGAGCAGGCGCGGGAAAAGGGTTAACGAGGCACCCTGGGAAATGGTCCGATTTCCCTTGAAACCCACTGGTTTTGTAACGATATTACCTGTGAACCGGCGGCTATCGTGCCTGCCCGGTGCAAGAGGAGCTTGAATAGCAATGGCAAATTGGAACGACCCCCGGCAGTCGCAGCAGGGCTTCGGCTCGGTGCCGCGCGCAGGAGGCGACGTTGCTTCGCGCACGACCTTCGACGCAGGCCTGCGCAGCTACATGCTGAAAATCTACAACTACATGGTGTCCGGCGTCCTGCTGACCGGCGTCGTCGCTCTGCTGACGGCGCAGTCCGGCCTCGCCTACTCCTTCGCCAGCGGTCCGCTGATGTGGATCGTGGCGCTGTCCCCGCTGGCCATCGTCTTCGCGATGAGCTTCGGCGCGAACAAGTTCTCGCGCACGACGCTGCAGGCGATGTTCTGGGGCTTCGCCTTCCTGATGGGCCTGTCCCTGTCGACAATCTTCCTCGTCTATACCGGCGGTTCCATCGCGGCGACGTTCTTCGCAACGGCCGGTGCCTTCGCCGGTCTCAGCCTGTTCGGCTACACCACGAAGAAAGACCTGTCTGGCTTCGGCACGTTCCTGATCATGGGCGTGGTCGGTCTAATCATCGCCAGCGTCATCAATATCTTCCTGGGCTCGAGCACGCTCGAACTGGCCATCAGCTTCCTCGGCGTGCTGATCTTCGCAGGCCTCACCGCCTACGATACGCAGCGGCTGAAGAACGACTACCAGCGCCTGCGCGGCACGGCATGGGAAGGAAAGTCGGTGATCCTGGGCGCGCTGAGCCTGTATCTCGACTTCATCAACATGTTCCTGTTCCTGCTGCGCTTCATGGGCGCAGCCCGCGAATAAACGAACTCGGCCCGTCGCTCGGGCGACTCGATCCATCGTGCCCGGGGTGCAATCCGCATCCCGGGCATTTTCTTTGCAGCCATAGCGGTTTATGGCTGTTCGCCCCGCAGCAAGGTTGTATCCTGCACCCTTGGCTAACGGAAACTCCTCAAAGGGCGCATTCATGGCAGGCACTACATTCGGTCCCATTCGCATTACGGCATCGGCAGCCATGCTGTCGGCGCTGGCAGCATGCGCGACGCCTCCGCCACCGCCGCCTCCGCCACCGCCGCCACCGGTGGTCGAATCCGTGCCCTATCGGCCGGTTCCGCCCAGCGGCGCGAGCTACGTGATGGATATCCCGCGCGTCGATCCGCTGACCGGCGTTCGCCAGTCGGTGAATGCGAACCTGACGGAAGACGAAACGGTGTGGCACGTGCGCTCCGGCTGGAACGTCGCCGCGCTCAATTGCACCGCCCCGCAATACCAGCCGATCCTCGATTCCTACGCCCGCTACATCAAGGATAGCGGCCCCGCGCTCAAACGCGTGAACGACCGGCTGGAGAAGGTCTATCGCGACCGCGCCGGCGACCGCCGCGGCGGTATAATGATGCGCGAATCGCAGATGACCTCGGTCTATAACTACTTCGCGCTGCCGCCCGTGCGCAGCCAGTTCTGCCGCACCATGCTGCAGATCGCGGAAGAAACGCAGGCCATGCCGGTGCAGGACGTCGCCGTCTTCTCGGCCGGCGCATTGCCCCGCATGGAAACCGCGTTCGAGAATTTCTTCCGCGAATACGAAGCCTATGAACAGGCATCGTCTGCCTGGGACGAGCAGTATGGTGCCCGTTACGGGGCATCGCAGCCGGGCTATGTCGCCGTGCAGCGGGCCCGCATGACCATGATCCCCGATGTGACGAGCGGCGTTTCGACGCTGGCCGTTCCGCCGTCCTCGGCAGGATCGGTTCCCGATCCCGACACCGGTGCCGACATTCCCGTGATCCGCGTCGACGAGGGGTTCACCTCCACCCCGGTGGTGGAACCGGTCCCGGGCGACGAGGGCTAAGCTTTCCCGCACGCGGTCGCTTCGGGCGCTAGGTTCGGCCCGGCGCCTGCATTGCGGCGCTGGCGCTCGGGCGCATAAGTCCCTATCTGCCAGCGCATGCATTTCCTCGACCAGGCCAAGATCCATCTCAAGTCCGGCGCGGGCGGCCCCGGGGCCGTCAGCTTCCGGCGCGAGAAATACGTCGAATTCGGCGGACCCGACGGCGGCAATGGCGGCAAGGGCGGCGATGTCGTGTTCGAAGCGGTGCAGGGCCTCAACACCCTGATCGACTTCCGCTATTCGCAGCATTTCAAGGCCCAGCGCGGCGGACACGGCATGGGCCGCGACCGGTATGGCAAGGGTGCGGACGACCTGGTGATCAAGGTGCCCGTGGGCACGCAGGTCCTGTCGGAAGACAAGGAAGAGATCCTCGCCGATTTCACCGAAGTCGGGCAGCGCGTCGTGATGCTGGAAGGCGGCATGGGCGGCCGCGGCAATGCCAGTTACAAGACCAGTACCAATCGCGCCCCGCGCCAGCACCAGCCCGGTGAGCCGAGCCAGGAAATGTCGGTCTGGCTGCGGCTGAAACTGCTGGCCGATGTGGGCCTGCTGGGCCTGCCCAATGCGGGCAAGTCGACCTTCATCAACGCCATCACCAATGCCAAGGCGAAGGTCGGCCACTACGCCTTCACTACGCTCGTCCCAAAGCTGGGCGTCGTCCATCACAAGGGCCGCGAATTCGTGCTGGCGGACATTCCCGGCCTGATCGAAGGTGCGGCCGACGGGGCCGGTATCGGCGACCGTTTCCTGGGCCATATCGAGCGGTGCCGCGTCCTCATCCACCTGATCGACATTGCCGGCGACGATCCTGCGCTGGCGATGAAGACGGTGCAGGAAGAACTCGCCGCCTATGGCGAGGGACTGACCGACAAGCCGCAGCTGATCGCGCTGAACAAGCTGGACCTGGCCGATGCCGAACTGGCGGAAGGCTTCGCGGCGGAACTGCTGGACGCTGGCGCGGACGAGGTTTTCGCCGTCTCCGGCGCGACGGGCGCGGGGATAGAGCCATTGCTGGACGCGGTGCTCGGCTACCTGCCGGACCGGACCTCCACCGAAACCAACGCTGCCGAGGTCGAAGATGACGAACAGTCGGCGGACTGGTCCCCGATCTAGGCGCGTGCCGATTGGTGCGAAACCGGACCCGAAACCGATGACCATCTCGTCCCTGCCAGACCTCGGAAACCCTGCGCTGTGCCCCGTTCTGGTGGTGAAGCTGGGTTCGGCCCTGCTTGTCGGAGAGGACGGCACGCTGCGGCGTGAATGGCTGTCCGGTCTGGCGGAAGAGCTGGCCGCATTGCAGCGCGGCGGGCAGAAAATCATCATCGTCAGTTCCGGCGCCATCGCGCTGGGCGCAGCACGGCTGGGCCTGGGCGGGCGAGGCCGGGCCAGCCTGTCGGGTGCGCAGGCCGCAGCGTCCGTCGGGCAGGTGGAACTGGCGGGTCTCTATGCCCAGGTCCTTGGGACGCAGGGACTGGTCGCGGCGCAGATGTTGCTGACGCTGGACGATTTGGAAGACCGCAAACGCTACCTCAACGCGTCCGCTACGTTCGATCGCCTGCTCGATCTTGGCGCCATTCCGGTCGTGAACGAGAATGACAGCGTCGCGACGGAGGAAATCCGATTTGGCGACAATGACCGGCTGGCCGCGCGCGTGGCGCAGGCAGCACGGGCGGATGCGGTGCTGCTGTTTTCCGATGTCGATGGCCTGTACGACCGGCCTCCGCAGGAAGAGGGCGCGCGGCTGGTCCGCAGAGTCGACACCATAGACGATGGCTTACGCGCCTCTGCCGGTCCTCCGCAAAGCGGTGTCGGAACGGGCGGCATGGCATCGAAGCTGGCCGCCGCCGAAATCGCCACCCGTGCAGGCATCGCGCTCGCTATCGCCAACGGCACGCATGACCGGCCGCTGGCGCGCGCACTGGATCGTGACATCGGCACGATCTTCACCGCGCAGGACGGTCCCGGTGCGCGCAAGGGATGGCTCGGCGGGCGCCTGGCGAAGTCGGGCGTGATCGAGGTCGATGCCGGCTGTGTAGAGGCGCTGCGGACAGGGGCCAGCGTCCTCGCCGCAGGGATTACGCAGGTGACCGGGGATTTCGCGCGCGGTGATTTCATTGCGGTGGCCGGTCCGGACGGGTCTGAAATCGCATTGGGCCTGAGCGAATATGACGCCGCGACCTGCCGGGCACTGGCCGGCAAGCGCGCGGAAGAGCAGGAGGATGTCCTCGGCCATGCACCGCGCAGCGCCGTCGTCCACCGCGATCACATGGTGATGCTGTGACGATAGCCATCACGGGCGGAACAGGCTTTGTCGGGCAGGCGCTGATCGACCTTGCGGAGCGGCGGAAGGTTGCGCTGCGTTCGCTCGCCCGGTCCGTGCCGAAGGACCGGCGCGGCGTCGACTGGGTCGAAGGCGATCTGGGCAACCGCGATGCACTGCGCCGGCTGCTGGCGCAGGCGGAAGCGGTGATCCACATTGCCGGGCAGGTTCGCGCCACCGATCCGGCCGAGTTCGAACAGGCGAATGTGGCGGGCACGCTCAACGTGGTCGAGGCGGCGATCGATGCCGGTGTCTCGCGGTTCGTCTTCGTGTCTTCGCTGGCTGCGCGCGAGCCGCAATTGTCGGCCTATGGCGCGTCCAAACTGCGGGCGGAACGGATCGTCAAGGCAAGCGGTCTCGACTGGACCATCGTGCGCCCTCCGGCCATTTACGGACCGCGCGATCGCGAGATGCTCGACCTGTTCGAGATGGCACGCTTGCGCGTCGTGCCGATGCCCAAGCGGGGAAGCGCGTCCATCGTCCACGTAGGCGATCTCGTCCGCTTGCTGCTGGAATTGCACGAGGGCGGGGAAGGCGTGACATCGCAGATGTTCGAACCCGACGATGGCCGGCCCGGCGGGTGGGAACACCGCGCGCTCGCCAAAGCCATCGGCGCTGCCGTCGGTACCAATCCGCTGGTCCCCCGCCTGCCAGCGCCGGTCATGCGATTGGCCGCCTGGATGGACAGCCTGCTGCGGCGCGGCGATGCCAAGCTGACACCCGACCGCGTGGGTTACATGATGCATCCCGACTGGGTTTCGGATCCCGCACGCCGTCCGCCCGAGGCCCTGTGGCGTCCGGTCATTCCGACGCCGGAGGGACTGGCCGCTACAGCCCTGTGGTATCGCCGTAACGAGTGGCTCTAGGCGCTTCGCGGTGAGCGCTGAACGCCGGGGTCAGAACGCGGGGTCGTAGCCCGGCGGCAGATCGTCCGGCGTTTCGTCGCTGCCGGGCAGGTGGATACCGCATTCGGTCTTGTCCCACCCCTTCCAGCGGCCCGAGCGCGGGTCCTCGCCGGCGGCGACCTTGTGCGTGCAGGGGGAACACCCGATCGAGGGATAGCCCTGAGCGACCAACGGATGACGGGGCAGGTCGTGTTCCTCGAACCAGCCGTCGATATCGTCCTGCGTCCAGTCGATCAGCGGATTGATCTTGAGCCGTCCGGCAGCGTCGCTGCTGTCGATCTCGAACCGGGGAAGCTCGGCCCGGGCGCTGTTCTGGAACGCCTTGCGGCCCGTAAAACTGGCGTCGTAGGCCTGCATGGCGGCGGCCAGCGGCTGCACCTTGCGCAGGTCGCAGCAGCCGTCGGGATCGTAGGACCAGCGAAGGCCGTTCTCGTCCTTCTTCGCCAGCGCATCGGCATCGGGTGTGAGGTTCACGAGATTGGTCAGGCCCAGCCGCTCCACCAGCGCGTCGCGGTAGGCAAGCGTTTCGGGGAAGTGCTTGCCCGTTTCCAGGAAGAGGACCGGGATATCGGGCCGGACCTGCGCGATCAGGTGCAGCAGCACGGCGCTCTCCGCGCCGAAACTGGACACGGCGGCGACTTCGCCCGCCAGATCACCGTCCAGTACCCCGGCCAGCATTTCCTGCGTGTCCGATCCGCGGAACATCCGGTTCAGGCGAATGGCGTCGGCATCGGTGAAGCGGGGGCCGGTGTCGATGCGGTCTATGGAGCGCACTTCATTCATGGCGCGGCGCGTTCGAGTGGCGGATCTGCGCAATGGTGCGCTGCGTGTCGGCGGCCGCCTGGTAGTGATGCGGCCAGCGCTCGAACGCGGCCTTGGCGTCCGCCTCGTCCAGCCGCGTATCGGGTGCGAAGCTGTCGAAGCCGCAGCGGCGCATATTGGAAAGCTGGTCGACCAGCACATCGCCCACGGCGCGGATTTCGCCCGTGTAGCCGGCTTCGCGAAGGGTGCGCGCAGCGGAATAGCCGCGCCCGTCGCCGAAGCTGGGGAAGTTCACCTCGACCAGCGCAATTCGCTCCAGATGCGGGAGGAGTTCCAGGACATCGTCACCCGGCTCGATCCGGACGGCGGCGGAATTGGACTGCTCCAGGAAAGCATCCACCGTCACCTGCGCGTGATCGACCGGCTCGTCGTCGCGGAAACGGAACTGGACGCCGTCGGGTCCGGTGCCGAGCGCATTCTGGCCGCCACCTTCGGCGGGAACCTGCGGATCAGCCATAAAGCGCCTCCTTGAAAGGGGCCATGCCGATACGGCGATAGGTATCGAGGAAGCGTTCCCCGTCCGCCTTCTCGCGCAAATAGACATCGGCTGCGGTTTCGACCGCGTCGACAATGCCGGCTTCGTCGAAACCGGGGCCGGTAATCTTGGCGAGGCTGACATCCTCCGCCTCGCTGCCGCCGAGCAGAAGCTGGTAATTCTCGACGCCTTTCTTGTCGACGCCGAGGATGCCGATATGGCCCGCATGGTGATGGCCGCAGGCATTGATGCAGCCCGAAATCTTCAGCTTCAGTTCGCCCAGCGCATCGCGTTTCCCGTTGGCGACGAAGCGTTCGGAAATCTTCTGCGCGATGGGGATCGAGCGGGCATTGGCGAGGCTGCAATAATCGAGGCCGGGGCAGGCGATAATATCGTCCACCTGGTCGAGATTGGGCTCGCCTAGGCCGGCTTCGTTCAGCTCGCTCCACAGGGCATGGAGGTCCGCGATCCTGACATGCGGCAGGACCACGTTCTGCGTGTGCATGACACGGCATTCGTCGAAGGAATAGCGCGTGGCGAGATCGGCCATCAGGTGCATCTGCGCTGCCGTGGCATCGCCCGGAATGCCGCCCACCGGCTTCAGGCTGATGACCGCGCTGACATAGCTGTCATGCTTGTGACGCACCGTGTTGCGTTCCACCCACAGGGCGAAGTCGGGGTCGGAGCGGTCGACGCTCTTGGGACCGTCCTCGAAAGCGGGATCGGCAAAGAAACCCCGGATCCGCTCCAGTTCGGCGAAAGGCGGTTCGACGCCGCTGTCCAGCAGGCGCGCGAATTCTTCCTCGACCTGGCGGGTATATTCCTCCGCGCCCAGTTCGTGGACGAGGATCTTGATCCGCGCCTTGTACTTGTTGTCGCGCCGGCCATGGCGGTTGTAGACGCGAAGGCACGCCTCGGCATAGGTGACGAGCTGGTCTAGCGGCACGAAGTCGCGGATGCATGGCGCGATCATCGGCGTGCGGCCCATGCCGCCACCGACATAGAAGGCCGCGCCAAGATTCCCGTCCTGCTCCACGATGTTGATCCCGATATCGTGCAGGCGCATCGCGGCACGGTCGGTGTCGCTGGCAATCACCGCGATCTTGAACTTGCGCGGCAGGTACATGAATTCCGGGTGGAAGCTCGACCATTGCCGCAGCAATTCGGCGTAAGGCCTTGGATCGACACGTTCGTCCGCCGCGGCTCCGGCGAAATGGTCGGAGCTGATATTGCGGATGCAATTGCCGCTCGTCTGGATGGCATGCATCTCGACCTTGGCCAGATCGGCCAGGATGTCGCCTGCATCTTCCAGCTTGATCCAGTTGTACTGGATGTTCTGGCGCGTGGTGAAATGGCCATAGCCGCGATCGTACCTGTCAGCGATATCGGCCAGCGCGTGCATCTGCGCGCCCGACAGCGTGCCGTAGGGAATGGCGACGCGCAGCATATAGGCGTGAAGCTGGAGATAGAGGCCGTTCATCAGCCGCAGCGGCTTGAACTGGTCTTCGCTCAGCTTGCCCGACAGGCGGCGTTCGCACTGGTCGCGGAACTCCGCGACGCGGGCATCGACCATTTGCTGGTCGTATTGGTCGTACTTGTACATCAGATCACCCAGTCGATGGCTTGGGGGTCGGCGGGTTTGAGAGTCAGGTCCGGGCGCACGGTCGGACCCAGCGCGCGCACGCGGTCCTTGATATGCGCGGGGCGGGGGGTGCCGTCTTCCAGCTCTGCCGCGATGGCATAGGGCACGTTGACGCGGCGGGCCGCTTCCTCGCGGGCGAGGATGGTTTCCGCCTCCTCCCCCGCATCGACCGCATTCTCGATATGGCGGGACCAGTCGCTGCCGTCCCACCAGACGACATCGCCGGTCTTCAAATCGTTTCCGGTCAGTATCTTCATGATGCCGCCTCCAGAGCATTCAGGGAAAGATGGGCGTCGCTGCGGGCGGTCACTTCGCCAATGACGATAAGCGCGGGGCTGACCACGCGCTCGCTCTCGACGAGATCGGGCAGGCCCGCCAGCAATCCGCGCAGGACACGCATTTCGGGGCGGGCACCGTTCTCGATCACCGCGACCGGCATGTCGGGGGCAAGGCCGTCTTCCATCAGCTTTTCAGCGATTTGCGGCGCGGTCTTCACACCCATATAGATGACCAGCGTGCGGCCCGACCCGGCGAGACCGACCCAGTCCTGGTCCTTCAGCCCCTTGCACTGGCCGGCAACGAAGCTGACGATGCTGGAGGCGTCGCGGTGGGTCAGCGCGATCTGCGCCGCAGCGGCCGCGCCGTTCGCGGCGCTGATGCCGGGGACGATTTCCACCGGCACGCCGCAGGCGCGCGCTGCCTCGGCTTCTTCCCCGCCGCGCCCGAAGACCAGCGGATCGCCGCCCTTCAACCGCACGACGTCGCGCCCCGCCTTGGCCTCGCGCACCAGCAGGGCGTTGATGTCGTCCTGCGGCAGGGTGTGCTTGCTGCGCTGTTTCGCGACGGAAACCAGCGTCGCATCTGCGCGGGCAAGGGCAAGGATCGAGCGATCCACCAGACCGTCATGCACGATCAGCGAAGCGCCCTCGATCAGGCGCGCTGCGCGCAGGGTCAGGAGATCGGGGTCGCCCGGGCCCGCGCCCACGAGATAGATAGTTCCGGTTTCTGCCATGGGGCGGGAGATGCGCCCGACAGGCCGTAGCCGCCAGCGAGAAACCGTGGCAGCGCAGGTAGCAGAAATTTTGAAAGCGGCTGTTTTAGCCGCGCAAGCTAGTCTTCGCCCGCCGCGCTCTGCCCGTTCTTTTCCGGCACTTTCCCGTCCTGTCCCACGCGCTGGGCCACAGCGGCGATCAACTGGTCGAACTGGTCGTTGCCGCGCAGGTTCAGGTCGCGCTGCGGGAAGGGGATCTCGATGTCGTGTTCCTGGAACAGGTCCCACAGGTTCTTCAGGACTTCGGATTTCACATTCCCGATGCCGTCTTCGGGATCGTTGATCCAGCAATGGATGATGAAATCGACGCTGCTGTCGCCATAGCCGTCGAGCCAGACGGTCGGCGGAGGGGTCTGCTGCACGCGCTTGCACGCCTTTGCCGCCTGCAGCATCAGTTCCTCGGCATGGTGGATGTCGGCTGCGTAGGAGATGCCGACGGGCACCTGCATCCGCACGTTCTTGCTGGAATAGGACCAGTTTTCGACCTGGTTGACCATCAGGTTCTCGTTCGGGATCAGGTATTCCTTCTGGTCCCGCGTGGTGATGGACACGGCGCGGATGCCTATCTTGCGGATCTGGCCGAAAGTGGATGCGCCCGCTTGGTCGGCCACGGCGATCACGTCGCCCGGCTTGATCGACTTGTCCATCAGCAAGATGATCCCGGCGATGAGGTTGCCGAAGGTCTTCTGCAGGCCGAAACCGATGGCGAGCCCGAACGCGCCGGAGAAAACGGCGAACGCGGTCAGGTCGATGCCCAGCAGGTCGATCCCGATCAGGATGGCGAGCGACCAGACCAGCAAGTTGATCAGCTTTTCCGCCAGCAGGCGGCGCGTCATGTCGAGATTGGAGAACCGGGACAGGAGGCTGTGCGCCCCCTTGCTCAAAATCCACGCGAAGATCGCGACGGCGCCCAGCGTCAGGATCACGATCAGGACGTCCCACAGCGAGATGCGCATATCCGCCACGCTGAGCGCGATGGAATCGAGCGTTTCCACGACTGAGCCGATGGTTTCGCTGCGCTGGGACACGGCTTCGGCGACTTCCTGCGACGCGGCAACCGCTTCGGCCGGTTCCGCTTCTGGCAAGGGAACGTCTTCCGGGACCGCTTCCGCGCTCAGCGGCTCGCCCGTCTCGGGATCGAGCAGGGTTTCGCCCGTTTCAGGGTCGACGAATTCCAGCGGCTGCTCCTTCGGCACGCCGGTCAGCTGCTCACCCGTTTCGGGATCGAGCAGCCGTTCGCCCGTTTCCGGATCGACCAGCGGAACCGCCGAGGGCGATGCATCGGGGGAGGGGATCGGATTGGGCGCGGAAGGGGTGGCGGTCATTCTTTGTCCATCGCGGCAAAGGCCTGATCGCAATCGGCAATCAGGTCGTCTGCATCTTCGAGACCGATGGATAGGCGAACGCCCAGCCACTCGCCAGCCCCCCATTCGGCCGGCGGCCATGTGCTGGATGTCCGGATGCTGGCCGGGTCGAAGGGCAGGGCAAGGCTTTCGTACCCGCCCCAGCTATAGCCGATGCCGAAATGTTCGAGACTGTCGACGAAGGCGGCGCGCTGACGCGCGGTGCGGTCTTTCAGGATGAAGCTGAACAGGCCGCACGCGCCGGTGAAGTCGCGCGCCCAGACCTCGTGCCCCGGCGACCCTTCGAGCGGCGGACAAAGGACGTGCGCTACCTCCGGCCTCCGGCGCAGCCAGGCAGCCAGTTCCAGCGCGGTCTTCGTGCTTTGCTTCAGCCGGACTTTCATCGTCCTGAGGCCACGCAGCGCGAGCGCGGCGTCGTCGGGCGAGACGACCTGGCCCATCGTCTGGGCACGGTGCTTGAGCTTGGGATAGAGCGCAGCCCCGGCGCTGGCCGATCCCATCAGCAGGTCGGAATGGCCGCCCACATGTTTCGTCAGGGACATGATCGAAATGTCGCATCCCCGCTCCAGCGCGGGAAAGCCCAGGGGGGAGGCCCAGGTATTGTCGATCACGGTGACGAGGCCCTGCTCGTGCGCGATGTCGGCGAGCGCGGGGACATCGCAGACTTCCATCGTCAGGCTGCCGGGGCATTCGAACAGGACCGCCTTCGTCCGTTCGCAGATGTGCTGCGCGAAACCATCGACGTCGAGCGGATCGAAGAACCGGTGTTCGATCCCGAAATCGGCCAGCAGTCCCGTCGCCATGGCGCGGCTGGGATCGTAGGCATTGTCCGTCACCAGCAGCACGTCGCCCGGGCGCAGGACGGCCAGCAGCGCTCCGGCAATGGCAGCGACGCCGCTGGGGTAGAGGACGGTGCCCGCCGCGCCCGGCTCGATTTCGGTCAGCGCCTCCGACAATGCCCACTGCGTCGGCGATCCATGGCGGCCGTAGAAGAACTGGCCGTCGCCGATGCGTCCACCGGCGAGTTTTCGCGCGCGGTCGTTTTCGAACAGGTGGGTGGAGCCGCGCCAGACGGGCGGGTTCACGACCGGCTTCGTCCATTCGGGGCGCCGCCCGCCTTCGACAAGCCGAGTCGCCACGGCTTTCCCGCCGCGCCTGCCGGTGCCGGTTTCGTCGCTGCTGGATTTGTCGTTGCTCAGTGTCCGAGTCCCTGTTCCTTGGGTGTGGCAGGATCCGCGCCCCATTCGGACCAGCTCCCGTCATACAATCCCGCCTGCCGCGCACCGATCAGGGCCAGCGCAAACATCAGGACCGATGCCGTAACGCCGCTGCCGCAGGTCGTCACCACCCGGCGGTCCGGGTCGATCTCGGCCTCGCGGAAGCGCTGCGCCAGCTCTGGCACGGGAAGAAAGGTTCCGTCGCCCCGGAAAAGCTGCGTGAAGGGTAGGTTCTTCGCGCCGGGAATATGTCCGCCGGGCAGGCCGTGGACCGTATCCGCGTTTTCCCCCCTGAACCGTGCCGCATCGCGCGCGTCGACGACCTGCTCTTCATGGAGGGCGAGGTTGTCCAGCATCTCCGCCTTGCTACGAATGCGCGCGCGATCGGGTGCCAGCGGGGGCGGCGTGCCCGGCGATGGTAGCGGCTGTGCCCCTTCTTCCAGAGGGCGTCCTTCCGCACGCCATTTCGCCAACCCCCCGTCGAGGACACAGGCGCCTCGAAGGCCGTGCAGGGTCAGCAGGTACCATGCGCGGCAGGCCGAATGGAGATCGCTGTCGTCATACAGCACGACCTGCATTTGCGGCCCTACGCCCAGCAGGGCCAGCCGTTCGCGCAGCTTCGGGGCATCGGGAATCTTGCCGGGAAGGCTGGATTGCGGATCGTGCAGCCCTGCAAGGTCCAGGAAACGCGCGCAGGGAATGTGGCCTTGCGCAAATTCTTGCCCTGCGTCGCGCCCTGCACCGGGTAGGTGGAGCGACGCATCGAGGATGGCGATGTCCGGGGCCGCGTCGCCTGCGCCATTCCGGCCAAGGGCCTGTGCCAGCCAGGGGGTCGTCACCAGCATATTCATGCCGTTGTTGCTAGCTGGCAGGACGCGCCGCGTCGAGATGCGCCGGGTCCGCGTGTCGGCAAAAGGGGGCGTAAGGTCAGCCCAGCGCGCGGCCCACGACATTGTCGTAAATCTGCGGCGCGGCCTGCGCAGGGAAGGGCGTGGGCTTGCCCCCGTGCTGCGCCGGCGGATGGCCGACCATGACGGTGGATGCCAGCGGCTTCGTCCCGTCGCCGGAGAAACGCAGCCGCAGCAGCGGGACATAGACGACCGAACCGCCCTGCCGGATGCCCTTCAGCGAATTGAGGTCGATGCGGACATTCGCCGCCACTTCGCGCCGTTCGCCCGGTTCGATCGTTCCCAGTGTCTCGATCTCGTCCAGTTCCGCCGCCGCGCTGGCGAGCTGCTGGCCAAGCGGCTCGCCATTGTTGGCGCCGATGAGATCGCCCTGCAGGACCGCATTGGTGATTGCCTTGCTGCCCCGGTTGGTCACGGCGACCCGGGCCGTCACGGTCAGGCCCATCATGCTGCGCTGCATGCGCACGACATGGGTTTCCAGCCCGAGCGGAGCGACCGAATTTCCCGCGCCGACAGGCGGCGCCACGGGGGCAGGGGTTGCGGTCCGCGCGGAAGCGGGCGGCGATGCGGTTTCGGGTCCTGCCATTTCGGCTGGCGGCGCTTCGGCAGAGGCCGTTTCGGGATTGGGCCGGGGTGTGGCCGCCTTCATCAGGCCGGGGGACGCCGTGCCGGCACCGCCCGCGATGGCGACCGGCTGCCGCCGCTTGTAGAATGCAAATCCGGCGACCGCTGCGATTGCCGCAACCAGGGCTGCGAGTACCCACCACCAATAGGCACCGCCGGTCGCAGCCTGCGCCGAAATCTCGCTCGATCCGGTGGGCGCAGGGGACAGGCCCGGTATGGCAGCGTCCGTATCGCTTTGCGAAGGCGGTGTTTCGCCCGAGGACGGGATCGGATCGGTCGCGGACTGTCCACTCGGCACCGGCTCGCTGGCTTGCGGTATCGGGGACGCTGTAGCCGGTTCGGTGCGGGAAGCAGTCGCGGTCGTGGCCTGCTCGCCTGCCTGCGAGGGCTGCGCTGCCTGGCGGGGCGCTGCCTGCCGGGGCTGGGTAGCAGAAGGGGCCTGCTGGCGCGGCGCGGGCGAGGGCGCTGCGGTCGCGGCCGTGCTCGGAACCGGGCGCGGAACGGGCGTAGCGGTGGCGGTCGGTGTGGGCGAGGGGCCGATGCGGCGCGGGCCGACCGGCACGATCCCGCTATCGTCGACCGGGCCCTGCACCTGCACGCCGGTCGTCGCGCTGGGCCGGGGAGTCGTCGTCTCCAGATCGAATTCGTTCGCCTGCTGGGCAAGCAGGGGGCTCGCGGCGAAAAACGCGATCAGGGGCAGGAGGCGGCGAACTGATATCATGGACTATGGCGGTCTGTTTTT
Source organism: Altererythrobacter sp. MTPC7 (assembly GCF_042851395.1). NCBI lineage: Bacteria > Pseudomonadati > Pseudomonadota > Alphaproteobacteria > Sphingomonadales > Erythrobacteraceae > Altererythrobacter > Altererythrobacter sp. MTPC7. Next base: position 127,105 of record NZ_BTGS01000004.1, read on the forward strand.
ATGAGAGCGGAACGAGGCCCCAAGCGGGGCGGCGCTGAATAGGCGCTGAAAGCGGCTGGTCCAACCGCCGTCTTGTTTCAGACGCGCGATAAGGGCACAGGCGCGGCATGAGCGACACACATTCGTCTTCGTCCGGCGCGCCGCAAGTAAAGCACCTGGGCCAGCAGAGCGCGCTGCCTGCCTCGCCCGAGGAAGCGCAACTCGACTATCCCGCCAATCCGCGCCCCGGCACGCTGTATCTCGTCCGGTTTGCCGCGCCGGAGTTCACGTCGCTGTGCCCGGTGACAGGCGCGCCCGATTTCGCGCACCTGGTCATCGATTATGCGCCCGGCGACACCATCGTCGAGAGCAAGAGCCTGAAGCTGTTTCTCGGCTCGTTCCGCAACCATAACGGCTTTCACGAGGACGTGACGGTCGGCATCGGCCAGCGGCTGGCGGACGAGATGAAGCCGAAATGGCTGCGCATCGGCGGATACTGGTATCCGCGTGGAGGCATCCCGATCGACGTCTTCTGGCAGACCGGCGCTCCGCCCGAAGGCCTGTGGGTCCCCGACCAGGGTGTGCAAGGCTATCGCGGACGGGGTTAAAAGGACGGGCGCCGGCATTTCCAGAACGGGCCGCAGGCCCGCAAGGCCACGCGGCCGCCCCGCAGTTGCTCGATGCGCAGTATCGAAACAGCACCGAGAACGAAGCCGCGGAGGCGGCTTCGCGAAAAAAAGAAAGAATGGTGCCGGCTAGAGGATTCGAACCCCTGGCCCCCTGATTACAAATCAGGTGCTCTACCAACTGAGCTAAGCCGGCCTATCCGTCTGTTCGCGCCTTTGCGTCAGATTACGCCGAAGGTCCAGCCTTCTGTTCGCGCCACCTCACGTGTCAGGCCCCCGGGCGTCCAGCGGGATGGATCGCCTGCAACCTTGCGCAGCCATGCCGCCGTCAGCAGCGCATCGCTGCTGTGGTCGTCGATGGCACCGCTCTGTCCCAGCCCCGGCGAACCGAGCATACCCAGGGCATCGTCCAACCCGGCATGGTCGCGGATCTTGGATCGGCTGGCGCTGCGTCCCGCCTCCATCGCGGCGAGGCTGGTGTAGATTTCGCAAATGACGGAGCCTGCTTGCCGGAGCGGGTCGATCGGCCAGACCGGGACCGTGCCTTGCAATCGGTGCAGCAAGCGCATGCCCGTCAGGCTGGACTTGCCGACCTGCGCCGCGCCGACGAGGTTGAAGTTGGAATAGGGCTTCAGTCCCATCGCTGCCTGCCGCTGCTCCGTGACCCGGAAGCGTCCGCGACCATGCGCCGCTCCGTCACAGCGGAACCGCGCGCCTTCCCGCCCGCCGTGCCGGCGGAAATAGGGCGCGAGATCGGCGTGGTCGGTGAAGGAACCGGCGGCGAGATGCGGCTCGTCCCCGCACAGCGTATCGATCATCGCCCAGAGCGATCGGGCATCCTGCGGGCTTGCGCCGTGCCCCGGAAAATAGGCCCCGCAATCGGCGAAGGGCAGTGCAATGCCGAGGTCCATGCCCACCAGCGTATCGGCGGGCAGGTCACGCAGGATGCCGAGCACCTCTGCCCGCGACCATTTCCGGCCCCGCTCCACCAGTACCGGCGCGCCGCCCGTCGCATCGGCAATTGCCAGCGCGATGCCTGCATGGCGCTCGCCCGCAGCGCCCGACCAGTCGATGGCGAGGAACTGGCGGAAACGGCTCAAGCCCGGTCGGCCCGCAGTCTGTCCCAATAGGCGATGCGCTCGGCAATCTTGCGCTCGAACCCGCGTTCCACCGGCGCGTAGTAGGTTTGCGGCTCCATCTCGTCCGGCCAGTAATTGTCGCCCGAAAACCCTTCCGCCGCATCGTGGTCGTAGGTGTACCCCTTGCCGTAGCCGACGTCCTTCATCAGCTTGGTCGGTGCGTTGACGATGTTCATCGGCGGCATCAGGCTGCCCGTCTCCTTGGCAGAGCGGAACGCGGCCTTCTGCGCCTTGTAGACGGCATTCGATTTGGGCGCGGTGGCGAGATAGAGGCAGGCCTGCACCAGCGCCAGCTCGCCCTCGGGACTGCCGAGAAACTCGTAAGCCTCGCGCGCCGCATTGCACTGGACCAGCGCATTGGGGTCGGCGAGGCCGATATCCTCCACTGCCATCCGGACCAGCCGCCGCGCGAGATACAGCGGCTCTTCGCCCGCCGTCAGCATCCGGGCGAGGTAATACAGCGCCGCCTGCGGATCGGACCCGCGCACCGCCTTGTGAAGCGCGGAAATCAGGTTGTAGTGCCCTTCGCGGTCCTTGTCGTAAACGGCGACGCGGCGCTGCAGGAAATTGCCCAGTTCGCCGGGGCCGAGCGGCTCCTCGATCTTCGCATTGTACAGCGTTTCCGCCTGGTTGAGCAGGAAGCGGCCGTCGCCGTCGGCGCTGGCGACCAGCGCCGCGCGGGCCTCTGCCGTTAGGGGCAGGGGGCCTTCCAGCTCTTCCGCCCGGCCCAGCAGCTTGCCCAGCGCCTCTGCATCCAGCCGGTGCAGGATCAGCACCTGTGCGCGGGACAGGAGCGCGGCGTTGAGTTCGAAGCTGGGATTTTCCGTCGTCGCCCCGACCAGCGTGACCGTGCCGCGCTCTACAAAGGGGAGGAAGCCGTCCTGCTGGGCCCGGTTGAAGCGGTGGATCTCGTCCACGAACAGCAGCGTGCGCTGGCCGGCCTCGGCCGCCTTGTCAGCGGCGGCGAAGGCTTTCTTCAGGTCGGCGACGCCGGTGAAGACCGCGCTGACCGCCTCGTATCGCATGCCGACGCTATCGGCGAGCAGGCGCGCGATACTGGTCTTGCCTGTGCCGGGCGGGCCCCACAGGACCAGGCTGGACAGGCGCCCGGCAGCGACCATCCGCCCGATCGCGCCCTCCGGACCTGTCACGTGTTCCTGCCCGATCACCTCGTCCAGCGCGCGCGGGCGCAGCCGGTCGGCAAGGGGTGCATCCTCGCGCAGGGTTTCGGGCGGTGAAGAGGGCGGGGCGTCGTCCCCGAACAGGTCGGCCATGACGGGCGATGTAGGGACTGCGCGCGCGATTTGCCAATTCCTGCCCGAAGGCGCATTCTCGCCTCAGGGTCCGACGGGTCGCGCAAGGGAAGGCCAATCATGACGACAAACGAAAACCAGAAAACTCCGTGGCACCTGTGGGTGATCGGGGTCGTGGCGCTCCTGTGGAACGCGGGCGGGGCGTTCGACTACGTGATGACGCAGACCCGCAACATGGAATATCTGTCCGGCGGGGCGGCCAATATCGGCGTGCCGGTGGACGTCATGGTCGGCTATTACACCTCGTTCCCGTCATGGGCGGATGCCTGCTGGGCCTTCGGCGTGTGGGGCGCCGTTGCCGGATCGCTGCTCCTGCTGCTGAGAAGCCGTTTCGCCTTCCACGCGTTCGTCGTGGCGCTGCTGGGCCTGATCGGAACGACGATCTACACCGTCTCCAGCGACGTTCCCGAAGGGCTGAGCAGCCCGTTCGCGTGGATCTTCACGGCCATCATCTTCACGGTGACCATCCTGCTGATTGTCTATGCGCGCCGAATGACCGCGAAGGGCGTGCTGCGCTGACAGGTCAGCTGCGCGCCTCTTCGGCAAGCCGCAGATAGGTGTCGGCCACCACCGAATTGATCGCATCCCAGCTGTAGTCCCGGGCGCGCAGTTCGCCTGCGTCGCCATGGGCGCGGCGAAGTGCATCGTCGGTGCAATAGGGGGCGAGGGCATCGGCATAGGCCGCAATGTCGCGCGGGCTGACGAGATGTCCCGAGACCCCGTCCTCAACCAGGCTGGATGCGCCGGTAGCGCGCGCGGCGACGACGGGAAGGCCGCTCGCCATCGCCTCCAGCGTGACATTGCCGAAGGTTTCGGTGATGGAGGGATTGAGGAAGATGTCGGCGCTCGCCAGTGCGCGGCCAAGGTCGCCGCCCGTCTGGAACCCTGCGAATATGCCGCCGGGCAGCGCTTTTTCGAACCATTCGCGGGCCGGGCCGTCGCCGATCACCAGCACCTTGTGCGGGACCTGGCGCTTGCGCAGTTCGATGATGGCATCGGCAAAGACGTCGAGCCCCTTTTCCATCACCAGCCGGCCGAGGAAGGCGATGGCGATATCGTCATCCTTCAGCCCCAGCGAACGGCGCCATTCGGGATCGCGGCGCGAAGGGTCGAAGACGGTCCGGTCCACCCCGCGCGTCCACAGGCCGATATCGTCGCCCATGCCCTGTTCGCCCAACTCGTCGATCATGCTCTGCGAAGGCGCGACCAGCGCGTCGCACCGGTTGTAGAACCGCCTGAGCATCGCGGTGATGGCGGGTTCCAGGAAGCCGACGCCGTAATATTGCGGATAGGTCTCGAACCGAGTGTGGACCGAGGCGAGGACCGGCACGCCGCGCTTGCGCGCCCAGCGCACGGCCGCATGGCCCGCCGGATCGGGGGACGAGACATGGATGATATTGGGCCGGAACGCGTCGAGATCCGCCTCCGCCTTCGCGCCGAGGCCGAGCGGCAGGCGGTATTCGCCGCGCCCCTTGACCGGCATCCGGACATTGGGAACGCCGACGAGATCGCCGGTTGCGGGGAAGTCCGGGTCCTTCACTTTGGGCGAATAGACCCGCAGCATCGCGCCCTGCCGCAGCAGGTATTCCGCCAGCCGGTTCAATGCCTGGTTCGCCCCGTCGCGGGTATAGTTGTAGTTCCCGCTGAACAGGGCGATGCGAAGGTCGGACACATCCATAGCGGCCCGCCATAGGGTCGCAGCCTCGGTTTGGCGAGAGGGTGCGGCATATCGTCATTGCCCGCCGGATTATCTCGGAACCCATCCCCCGTTTCGTCCGCTAGTCGATTGACACGATGTTGCACCGCACTATTGCGAGCAGCGGGCCACGCGGTCCCAACGCCGCGCGTGCTCTCTGCAAGGAGAGAATACATGACTGATACGAATACCGGGGCAGGCGCTCAGCCGGCCCTGAAGCCTGAACGTCCGCACTTTTCCTCCGGTCCCACGGTAAAATTCCCGGGCTGGTCCCTCGACAAGCTGAAAACCGAATCGCTCGGCCGCTCGCATCGCAGCGCCGTGGGCAAGGCGCGGCTGAAATATGCCATCGACCTGACCCGCGAATTGCTCGGCGTGCCCGACGACTATCTCGTCGGCATCATGCCGGCCTCCGATACCGGCGCGCTGGAATGCGCGATGTGGACCATGCTGGGCGCACGGCCCGCGACGGTCGCTGCGTGGGAAAGCTTCGGCAATGTCTGGATCCAGGATGCGGTCAAGCAGCTCAAGCTGCCGGACCTGCAGGTGCTGGACGCCGATTACGGCGAAATTCCCGACCTGACGCAGATCCCGCAGGGCAACGATGTCGTCTTCACCTGGAACGGCACGACCAGCGGCGCGAAAATCGCGAACACCGACTGGCTGGAGCCGGGCCGTGAAGGCATCACGATCAACGATGCCACCAGTGCCGTTTTCGCGCAGGAAATGGACTGGGCAAAGCTCGATGCAACGACGTTCTCGTGGCAGAAGGTCATGGGCAGCGAAGCGCAGCACGGGATGCTGATCCTCAGCCCCAAGGCGGTGGAGCGGATCGAAAGCTACGATCCTGCATGGCCGCTGCCCAAGCTGTTCCGCCTGAAGAAGGGCGACAAGATCAACCGCGCGATTTTCGAAGGCGCGACGATCAACACGCCCAGCCTGCTGGCGACGGAAGATTACATCGCGGCGCTGGAATGGGCGAAGTCCATCGGCGGGCGGCAGGCCATGTTCGACCGCGCCGACGCCAACGCGAAGATCGTCACCGACTGGATCGAGGCGACGCCCTGGCTGCGCAACATGGTGGACGACCCGGCAAAGCGGACCAACACCGGCGTCTGTTTCGTCTTCCAGGGCGACTGGTACGATGGTCTGTCGGACGAGGACAAGGCCGGCGTGGCCAAGAAGATCGCCGCCATGCTGGACGAACGCGATGTCGGTTACGACTTCAACGGATACCGCGACGCCCCGCCGTCCCTTCGCATCTGGTGCGGCGGCACGGTCGAGCAGGAGGACCTGAAGCGGCTCCTCCCGTGGATCGAGTGGGCTTACGAGAGCCTCGAGAACGGCTGACACGGCGGGCGGCCCTGCCAAGAGCAGGTGGGGCCGCCGCCTTCCCCCATTCCCGCCCCGGACCACGGTGTCCGGGCTGACGGAAGGAATATTCCCATGAGCAAACCTAAAGTCCTCATCTCCGACAAGATGGATCCCAATGCCGCGCGTATCTTCGAGGAACGCGGCTGCGACGTCGATGTCATCACCGGCGAAAGCCCGGAAGAACTCAAAGCCCGCATCGGCGAATATCACGGCCTCGCCATCCGGTCCTCGACCACGGTGACGCCGGAAATCCTCGATGCGGCGACCAATCTCAAGGTCATCGGCCGCGCAGGGATCGGGGTCGACAATGTCGATATTCCCTATGCCAGCGGCAAAGGCGTGGTCGTGATGAACACGCCGTTCGGCAACTCCATCACCACCGCGGAGCACGCCATTGCCATGATCATGGCGCTGGCACGGCAAATCCCGCAGGCCAACGAACGCACGCAGAAGGGCGAATGGCCAAAGAGCGCGTTCATGGGCGTGGAAGTCACCGGCAAGACGCTGGGCCTGATCGGGGCCGGTAATATCGGCTCCATCGTCGCGGCACGCGCCCAGGGCCTGAGGATGAAGGTCATTGCTTTCGATCCGTTCCTGACGGCTGAGCGCGCGGTCGAAATCGGCGTCGAGAAAGTCGATCTCGACACGCTGCTGGCGCGCGCCGATTTCATCACGCTGCACACGCCCCTGACCGACGAGACCCGCAATATCCTGTCGGCGGAAAACCTTGCGAAGACGAAGCAGGGCGTGCGGATCGTCAACTGCGCCCGCGGCGGCCTGATCGACGAAGCGGCATTGGCTGAAAAGCTGGAAAGCGGCCATGTCGCAGGCGCCGCGCTCGACGTGTTCGCGACCGAACCGGCGAAGGAAAGCCCCCTGTTCGGGATGGAGAATTTCATCTGCACCCCGCATCTGGGCGCCTCCACCACCGAAGCGCAGGTCAATGTCGCGCTGCAGGTGGCGGAGCAGATGGCCGATTACCTGGTCAATGGCGGCGTCACGAATGCGCTCAACATGCCCAGCCTCAGCGCAGAGGAAGCGCCCAAGCTGAAGCCTTACATGAAGCTTGCCGAAAATCTCGGCAGTCTTGTCGGGCAACTGGCGCATGGCAATCTGACCACGATCAGCATCGAGCGCGAAGGCGCAGCGGCGGAACTGTCGGGCAAGCCGATCGAAGGCGCTGTCCTTGCCGGCCTGATGCGGCAGTATTCCGACACGGTGAACATGGTCAACGCGCCCTATCTGGCGAAGGAGCGCGGGCTGGACGTGCGCTCCATCCGCCACCAGAAGGAAGGCGCCTACAACACGCTGATCCGCGTCACGGTGGCGACGGAGCAGGGCGACCGTTCGGTGGCCGGGACGTTGTTCGGCAGCATGGACAGCGGCGGCGCGCCGCGCCTGGTGGAAATGTTCGGCATCGGGATCGAGGCGGAACTGAGCGGCAATATGCTCTACATCGTGAACGACGACGCGCCCGGTTTCATCGGTCGCATCGGTACCCTGCTGGGCGAGAACGGCATCAATATCGGCACGTTCAATCTCGGCCGGCGCGAGGCGGGCGGCGAGGCCGTCCTTTTGCTGAGCGTCGACCAGCCGATCACGCAGGACGTGGTCAAGCAGGCCTGCGCCGTGGAAGGCGTGCGCCTGGTGAAGCCGCTGGCCTTCTGATCCGTCATCAGCACCTTTCCAGCGCCATTTTCACCGTTTGAGCGGGATGGCGCTGGAAACCGGAACGGGCTAGGGGCCTCGCCATGACGAAGACCGACGACCTGTTGCCCATCGGGCTGGAAGACCGCCTGCCTGCCGAAGCGCGGAGCCTGATAGAGGCTATGCGCTGCGCATTGGAGGCGATGGACAGTCACGGATACGACCGGGTCAGCCCGCCGCTGGTGGAATTCGAGCAGTCGCTCGCCGGGCGGATGGACGGACTGGGCACGCGCCGCCAGTTCCGCTTCGTCGATCCTGCCAGCCTGCGCACGCTGGCGCTGCGGTCGGACATCACGCCGCAGATCGGGCGCATTGCATCGACCGGCCTTGCCTCTGCCCCGCGGCCCCTGCGCCTGTGCTATGGCGGCGATGTCGCGACGATGGTGGCGGATCAGCTCGCCCCGGCTCGCCAGCGCACCCAGATGGGAGCGGAACTGATCGGCGCGGACACGATTGCTGCCGCCAGCGAAATCGTCTTGCTGGCGCTGGACGCTGTCGAGGCGACCGGGGCCACAGGGCTGTCGGTCGATTTCACGCTGCCCGACCTCGTGGATACGCTGAGCAAGGACGTCTTTCCGCTGGAGGCAGGCCGCGTCGATGCCGTCCGGCGGGAGCTCGATACCAAGGACGCAGGCGGCCTCGTCAGTGCAGGCGGCGGGGCCTACCTGCCGCTGATCCACGCGGCGGGCCCCTTCGCGGATGCCATCGACAAACTGAAGAACACCGATGCCGGCGGCGCGCTTGCCAGCCGTATCGAGGGGCTGGAAGCCATTGCTGCTTCTGTCGGGGACCGGGCCCGGATCACGCTGGACCCGACCGAGCGCCACGGGTTCGAATACCAGAGCTGGTTCGGCTTCACGCTCTATGCCGAGGGATCGCGCAAGGCGCTCGGCCGCGGCGGGACCTATCGCATCGGCGGAACGGGCGAGGCGGCCACCGGCTTCTCGCTCTATCTCGACGCACTGTTGTCCGCGCTGCCCGCTGCCGAGACGCGGCCGCTCGTCTTCCTCCCTGTGGACCACGACCGCGACGCGGCGCGCAAGGTTCGCAGCGAGGGTTGGCGAACCGTCGCGGCCCTGTCGGACGGCGACAATCCGCAAAAGCTCGGCTGCACCCACCGCCTGTCGGGCGATGAAGTGCAGCCGCTTTGAGGCTGGCCTTCTCGGGCCTTAGCTGAACTCGGCCGGGTCGGGACCCATACGGCCGTCGGCATCGTCGAGATCGTCGATCGCCTTCATCTGCGCATCGGTCAGTTCGAAATCGAGCGCCTTGAAATTGGCCTTGATGTGATCGGGCTGCGTCGATTTCGGGATCGGCACATTGCCGCATTGCAGGTGCCAGGCGATGACCACCGCGCTGACCGGCTGGCCGATGTCGTCCGCGATATCCTTGATCGGGCCGCGCTCCAGCGCTTCGCCCTGGCCGAGCGGCGACCAGCACTGGGTGATGATGCCCATGTCGTTATGAAGCTGGCGCAGTTCGCGCTGCTGGAAATTGGGGTGCACCTCGATCTGGTTGAGCGCCGGCGTGACGCCCGTTTCATCGACGATACGCTCCAGGTCTTCTTCCCGGAAGTTGGAAACGCCGATCGATTTCGCGCGGCCTTCGTCACGCAGTTCGATGAACGCTTTCCAGGTTTCGACGAACAGGTCCTTGTCTGGGCAGGGCCAGTGGATCAGCAGCATGTCGACATGATCGCGGTCCAGGCGCTGCAGGCATTTGTCGAATGCCTTCTTCGTCCGGTCGTAGCCCTGGCTGTCGTTCCAGATCTTGGTCTGCAGGAAGATGTCGGACCAGTCGCCGATGCCCTTGCCGACGCCCTTCTCGTTTCCGTATACGGCGGCGGTGTCGATCAGCCAGTACCCGGTCTCGATCGCGGTCTTCACCGCGTCCGGCGCATCCTCGTCCTCGATCTTGTAGGTCCCGAAGCCGAGCTGCGGGATTTGCCGGTCGTCGTTCATTGTCAGGGTGGGATAGTCTGTCATGTGGGTCTCCTTCATATGGCCTACCAACAGACGGGCCGCGCAAAATGTCCTGACTTTTGCGCGAAACGTCCGTTTCCTGTTGGCCTTCGCCGTGCCATAGGGCGCGGCATATCCGGGCAGACCTGCTGCCAGCACATTCGAAGGGTGATACGACTTGGCAAACGTAACCGTGATCGGCGCGCAGTGGGGCGACGAGGGCAAGGGCAAGATCGTCGACTGGTTGGCCAGCCGGGCCGACGCCGTCGTACGGTTCCAGGGCGGGCACAATGCCGGCCACACGCTGGTGGTGGGCGACACCACCTACAAGCTGTCCCTGCTGCCCAGCGGCATCGTCACGGGCACGCTGTCGATGATCGGCAATGGCGTGGTGCTGGACCCGTGGGCGCTGAAGGCGGAGGTCGAGAAGCTGGAAGGGCAGGGCGTCACCATCAACGACGACAATTTCGCCATCGCCGACAATTGCCCGCTCATCCTGCCGCTGCACCGCGACCTCGACGGCCTGCGCGAAGCGGCGGCGGGCAAGGGGAAGATCGGGACCACCGGCCGCGGCATCGGTCCGGCTTATGAAGACAAGGTCGGCCGCCGTGCGATCCGCGTGTGCGACTTGGCCCATCTGGACCAGCTCGACCCGCAACTCGACCGCCTCTGCGCGCATCACGATGCCCTGCGCGCCGGGTTCGACCAGCCGCCGGTCGACCGGGAGGCACTGAAGAAGGAACTGGCCGAAATCGCGCCCTTCGTCCTGCAATATGCGCAGCCGGTCTGGAAACGCCTGAAGAAGGTCCGCAAGGCAGGCGCCCGCGTCCTGTTCGAAGGCGCGCAGGGCGTGCTGCTGGATGTCGATCACGGGACCTATCCCTTCGTCACCAGCTCCAACACGGTCAGCGGCAGCGCGGCGGCCGGCAGCGGACTGGGGCCAAATGCCACCGGCTTCGTGCTGGGCATCGTGAAGGCCTATACCACGCGCGTCGGCAGCGGCCCGTTCCCGACCGAACTGGAGGACGCCATCGGCCAGACTTTGGGCGAACGGGGCCATGAATTTGGCACCGTCACCGGCCGCCAGCGCCGGGTCGGCTGGTTCGATGCCGTACTGGTGCGCCAGACCTGCGCTATCAGCGGCGTGACCGGCATCGCGCTGACCAAGATCGACGTGCTCGACGGGTTCGAGACGGTGAAGATATGCACCGGCTATCGCCTCAACAACACGATCATGGACTACCTGCCCAGCCATGCGGCAAGCCAGGAAGCGATCGAGCCGATCTACGAGGAAATGCCCGGCTGGCAGGAAAGCACGGCAGGCGCACGCAGCTGGGCGGACCTGCCCGCCAATGCGGTGAAATACGTCCAGCGTATCCAGGAACTGATCGAAACGCCGGTCGCGCTGGTATCGACCAGCCCGGAACGCGACGACACGATCCTGGTGCGCGATCCGTTCGAGGATTGATGCGCCGGCCGGGCGCCTCCACCCTCCTTCTTGCAGCGCTGCTGCCGGTCGGCGCCTGTGCGCCTGCGCCCGCACCGGCACCGCCTCTTGTGCCGGCGGCCGCACCGGCGGTGGAATATCTCCTCGTCGACAAGTCGGAGCGCACGCTGTGGGCCTATTCCCGCGGAAAAGTCGTGCGGACTTATACGGGTTTGCAATTCGGCGACGCGATGTTCGGGCACAAGCAGTTCGAGGGCGACGAGCGCACTCCGGAGGGGCGCTATGTCATCGATACGCGCAATCCGGACAGCCGCTATCACCTGTCGCTGCGTATCAGCTATCCGAACCCGCAGGACCGCGCCTATGCGGCATCGCTTGGGCGGGACCCGGGCGGTGACATATTCCTGCATGGCCAGCCCAACGGACTGGCTTCGGGTCGGATGCAGGGCGACTGGACCGATGGCTGCATCGCGTTGGCCAATCACGAGATTGCCGAACTTTACGAACTGGTCGAAGACGGGACCGTGATCGACATCCGCCCCTGAATTCTTGACATGAACTCTTTTTGTTCCTTAACTGTTCCTTCTATTCCGTAGGAGCCCTTATTCATGGCGCAGGCCGATTTTTCCTATGAACCGGCGGGTGATGTCTCCCGCCTGCCGCTTGCCACGACGATCCTGTGCGACCGCGACAGCAGGCGCGAGGCATGGTGCGATGATGCAGAGGCGGCGGGCCTTTCCGTCACGCGGCTGGGCGCCATCGTGGATTTCGCGGAAGGGGATATGCGGCCGTTCGGGGATGTGGTGCTGGCCGACTGCCCTCAGGCGAATGCACGAACCCTCGCGGCGCTGGCCCGGATCGACGAACGGGTTGCTGAAAGCGGTGCGGCCTTGCTGGTTTGCGTATCGCAGGGCTCGCTGGAGCCTGTCTTTGCGTGCCTGGCATCGTCACGCCCGCAGATCCTTGTCGATCCTTCGCATGGCGACCGGCTGCTGGCACTGGGGCGTGTGAAGATGGACGGGGCGGACAGCAGGGTGCGCGACCTGTCGGATGACGACCGCATCAACCTGCTGCGCCTGACCGAGCAGGTCAGCGAGATCGCGGAAAAGCTGGAACGGCTGGGCCAGCCGGGCCTGTCCGGTTCGGGCGGCGCATTCCGGTTCGAATCCCCTGCCGACGGCTATCGCGGCGAAGGCGATGCGGAGGCGTCACTGGTCCGCAAAGGGCGGCCGGCGCTCCCCGATCCGCGGCTGGTGCGCCAGATCATCCGCCAGCGGCAGGCGCGCGCCAAATTCTTCGACGGGGACCTGTTCGCCGACCCTGCGTGGGACATGCTGCTGGACCTGACCGCCGCCCGGGCGGAGCACACGCGCGTCGCTGTCACCTCGCTCTGCATCGCCAGCGGTGTGCCTGCGACCACGGCGCTGCGCTGGATCAGCCAGATGGTGGAGGGCGGCCTGCTCGAACGGGTGCACGACGATGCCGACAGGCGCCGCGCCTTCATTGCGCTGACCGACACGGCGGCAGAAGCGATGGCCCGTTACTTTTCGGAAGTCGGAGAGCTCGGCCGAGGTCTCTGACGACGCTTTGCCAGTTTGCGCCTCTCCCACCATTCCATGACGAAGAGATACGGAAAGATGACGAGCAGTGCGCCGCCGAGGAGGATCGGCACGGCGATCCAGCCGGGCCACACCGCGGCGCCCACGGCGACGTTTTCGTCAGGGTCACCGGGCAGGTACCGTATGAGTATGCGCGTGCCTTTCGAGGCTTCACCAGCCAGCGGACATCCACCTGGCCCGCCCTCGTAACTCTGGCCGTCGATCACGAATTCGTAGTCGAAAAGGCACTTCCCGACGCCGCCGGAAGACCGCGTAACTGTTGCTTCGGCGCTTTCACCTCGTGCCAATATATCTGCGCGCCGGTCGCGTTCTTTCATTCCGGCAATCACAATCGCCGAAAGCGGCACGCTTAGCAGGAGGAAGATCAAGCCAAGTGCGCTGGCACAGCCCCGCATCAGCGGTTGCCTGTCAGCCGCACGACGAGCATCGATCTATCGCTTTTCGGTACGATGGAGCCTTCGACGCGCTTGGCATCGGCGCGCGCGCGGGCTAGTATCGCTTGCGGCACGTCCGGGTCGTGCACCAGCAAATCGCAGGTTCCCAGAAGGCGGGCCTCGCGCAGAGTAAGGTCTTCGGGATCGTCGCTACGCAGGGCGATGTCGACTGTCCCGCCACGTGTCCCGGTCGCCGGATCGGCCAGCCACTCATCGACACGCCCGGCGCTGTCCGGGTCGAACGGGTCCAGCACGCCACCTTCGCCCAGCGCGCGGTCCACGGCCGTGCGGCGCGCATCGCCGTCGGCCCATGTTGCACGCATCGCATCGCGGGCATCGCGCAGGGCGGCGGCCAGCGGGCCGAGCGACTGGGGCAGCAATCGTTCCAGGCGCAGGCGCAGATGCTTGGCAAGGCCTGCCGATGCGCCCGACGTACTGACCGCAACCAGCACGGGTTCGCGGTCCAGGATGCTCGGCGTGGTGAAATCGCACAGTTCGGGACGGTCGGCGACATTCACCAGCAGCCCCTTGCGCTTCAGCCGCAATGCGGCGGCTTCCGCCTCGTGTTCGTCGTCCAGCGCGACGAAGGCGAGATGCGCGTGATGCGCTTCGGCCTCGCTGCAGGGGATGCCGCCGGCGCGTTCGACCAGCCGGGTCTTCGCCTCTCCCATCACGCCCTCGCTCAACACCACGACGCGCCTTCCGCGCACCCGGTGGAAGAGGGGGAGGGAGCCTATTCCAGCCATTCGGGAACCCGCTCCGCATCCATGATGGCGCCTGCGTCGATACGGTCGGCCACGACCGCATGACGATCGCCGTCGACCAGCACTTCGGCCACGAACCCGCGCGAGTTGTAGCTGCTGGCCATGGTCGCGCCATAGGCTCCGGCTGTGCGGAACACGGCCAGGTCGCCTGCCGACAGCGCGTCGCAATCGCGGCCCATGGCGAAGGTGTCGCCCGTCTCGCAGATCGGGCCGACGATGTTGGCCGTCATCTGCGAACCATCGGGAGTGACGGATGAAAATCCGTGATAGGCCCCATAGAGTGCGGGGCGGGCAAGGTCGTTCATCGCCGCATCCACGATGACGAACGGGTCGCGCACTCCGCGCTTCACCCGCACCACGCGGGTCAGCAGGACGCCGGCATTCCCGGCAATGACGCGGCCGGGTTCGAAGGTCAGGATGACGTCCCAGTCGGCGGTCACCCTCTTCACCATCTCGCCATAGGCGGCGGGGGAAGGCGGGTTTTCGCCCTCGCGGTAGGGGACGCCCAGGCCGCCGCCCAGGTCCACATGGGTAATCGTGTGCCCGGCCCCGCGCAGGTCCGCGACCAGTTGGCCGACCTTGGCGAAAGCCGTTTCCAGCGGGGTCAGGTCGAGCAACTGGCTGCCGATATGCAGGGCAACGCCCCGCAGGTTCAGGCCGTCCAGCGCCGACAATTCGTCGAAAGCCTCGCGTGCGCGGACCAGGGGGATGCCGAACTTGTTGTCCGCCTTGCCGGTCGAGATCTTGTCGTGGGTCCCGGCATCGACGTCGGGATTGATCCGCAACGCGGCCTGCGCGGTCAGGCCCATTCCACGCGCTACCTCTGCCAGCTCGCGGCCTTCTTCCAGCGATTCGATGTTGAACTGGCCGATCCGGCTGGTGAGGCCAAGCTGCAGTTCCGCCCGTGTCTTGCCCACGCCGGAGAACACGATCTTTTCCGGAGCCATTCCTGCCGCCAGCGCGCGGCGCAGTTCCCCGCCGGAGACGACATCCGCCCCGAACCCCTGCTGCTGCAGTACCTTCAGCACGGCGAGATTGGGGTTCGATTTCACGGCAAAGGCAATCAGCGGTTCGCCCTTGCCTGCGCCCGCCACGCTCTCCGAAAAGACCCGCGCGTGGCGTTCCAGCGTGGCGCGCGAATAGACGTAGACGGGCGTGCCGACATCCTCCGCAATGCGCGGCAAGGGTACGTTTTCGGCGTGCAGGACGCCGTCCTTCAGGGCAAAATGATCCACGGGAACTGGTCCTATTCGGGGGGCAGGTCGAAAGGATCGTCTTCGCGTTCCTCCGACCGGCGTCTGAGTTCGATGCTGCGTTCGGGTGCCGCCAGCGTATCGAGTTCGAGAAGGTCGTCCGCTTCGGGCTGCGCGCTGGCGCCATAGGGTGCGGGCGGCAGGTCCGCGGGCGGCACCGGCTCGAGCGCGGTTTTCTGTCCGCAGCCGGCCAGCAGCATGGCGGCCAGGGCGACGGGGTAAAGGCTGCGCAGACGCATCATTCCTCCATTCCCAGCGCCTGCCTGGCGCGGGCTACCTGGAGACGTACCTGTTCCGGCGCGGTTCCGCCATAGGATGCCCGCGCCGCGACCGAGGCATCGACCGACAGCGCATCGAACACCCGCTCGTCGATCCGCGCATCGATCGCCTTGAGCTGCTCCAGCGACAGCGCGTCGAGCGCCACGCCTTCCGATTCCGCCAGTTTCACCGCGGCGCCGGTGATGTGATGTGCCTCGCGGAACGGGATGTCGGCCTGCGTCACCAGCCAGTCGGCAAGGTCGGTCGCGGTGGCATAGCCCAGCTCTGCCGCGGCGCGCATCCGTTCGGCGGAGAACGCCGCGTCCGCCACCATGCCGGTCATCGCGGCAATCGACAGGTCGAGCAGGCCTGCCGCCTCGAACACCGGCGGTTTGTCGTCCTGCATGTCCTTGGAATAGGCGAGCGGCAGGCCTTTCATCGTGACCATCAGCGCGGTCGCGCAGCCGACAATGCGCCCGGCATGACCGCGCACCAGTTCGGCGGCGTCGGGGTTCTTCTTCTGCGGCATGATGCTGCTGCCGGTGCTGAGCGCATCGGGCAGGCGGACGAAGCCGAAGGGCTGGCTGGCCCAGATGACGAATTCCTCTGCCAGCCGCGACAGATGGAGCGAGCACTGTGCCGCCGCCATCAGGTAATCCAACGCGAAGTCGCGGTCGGACACGGCATCGAGACTGTTGGCCGTCGGATGGTCGAAGCCGAGCGCCGCCGCCGTCGCTTCGCGGTCGATGGGGAAACCCGTACCGGCCAGCGCGGCGCTGCCCAGCGGGCTTTCGTTCATCCGCGCCCGCGCATCGGCCAGCCGCGAACGGTCGCGCCGAACCATCTCGTAATAGGCCATCAGGTGATGGCCCAGGGTCACTGGCTGCGCGGTCTGCAAATGGGTGAAGCCGGGCATGATGCTGTCCGCATGTTCGCCCGCCCGCGTGACGAGTGCGCGCTGCAAGGCCTCGAGCCCTGCATCTGCGCGTTCCAGCGCCTCGCGGGTCCAGAGGCGGAAGTCGGTCGCGACCTGGTCGTTGCGGCTACGCGCGGTGTGGAGGCGCCCGGCAGCCGGTCCGACAAGCTCGGTCAGGCGGGCCTCCACCGTCATGTGGATGTCCTCCAGGTCCCAGTCCTCGGGCACGCCGTCGCGCTCGTACTCGGCTGCGACGTCGTCCAGCCCGCCGGAGATCGTGCGCGCATCGGCCTCGGTAACGATACCCTGCGCCGCCAGCATGGCGACGTGGGCTTTCGACGCTGCGATATCCTGCCGCCACAGGGCCTTGTCGAACGGGATCGAGGCATTGATTTCGCGCATGACCGCACTAGGTCCGCCAGCGAACCTGCCGCCCCACATCTGGTTGGAGCCTTCCGTGTCCCGGTTACCCATTACGCTTGTCGCCTGTGCCATTCTGCTGAGCGGGTGCGATAGGTCGCCCGCCACGCCGGTGCAAGGCGATGACGCGTTGGCGGCTGGCAAGGAGAGCTTGGATGGCGCGACCTCCTCCGCTGCGGGAGAGATCGACCGGTCCCGCGCGGGCGAGCCGGTGCCGGACATCACCCTGTCGGACCCGGCCGGCGAATCCCTCTCGCTGGGCGGCGGCACGGGCACGCCTATGCTGGTCAATCTGTGGGCGACCTGGTGCGCGCCGTGCATCAAGGAAATGCCGCTGCTGGACGAGCTTGCCGCCGACCTGGATGGCGAGGTTCAGGTCCTGACCATCAGCCAGGACCTGAACGGGGCGCAGGCGGTCGAGCCGTTCTTCGCACGGAACGACCTGCCCAACCTGCCGAAATGGCTCGACCCAGAAACCGGGTTCGCCTTCGCCATCGGTGCGGGCGGCCTGCCTGTCACTGTGCTGTACGATGCGGGCGGGCGCGAGGTGTGGCGGATCGCGGGCGATTACGACTGGTCTTCGGCAGAGGCACGCGGCGCCATCGACGAAGCGCTCTGAGCGGCGAACGCGTAGCGCATCCTCAACACCGTATTAACCTGTCGCGGCTAATGCTAACCCATGGAAATACTGCACGGAAAAGCCATCGAAGGCGGTCGCCCCCTCACCGAAGCCGAACTGGAAACGCTGGCGCGCGACCAGCTCGAGATTTTGCGCCAGAGCTTCTCTGCAAAACCGGCGCTGGCCAAGACGGACGACGTGCTGAGCCTGCGGCTGGCGGAGGAATTGCGGCTGGTCTCCCGGATGCTGGAGATGCTGGAAGGCCGCGTCTCGCCAGAAGCGGCAAAGCAGATCGACACCGCCGAGGATGCCATCGACGACATCGCCGACATCGTCGAGGCGGACGATCCGTGCGATGCGATGGCCACCGTGGACAGCGACCTTGCGCGCCGGATCACCCGCCGCTCGCTCGACGGTAGCGGGGGCCCATGCGATAATCGCCGCCCGTCGATCCTGAAAAAGCCGGACTGACTCCGGACTACCCCCGGACGCACCATCGAAGAAGAGGAAAATGGTGGGCGATGACAGGCTCGAACTGCCGACCCTCTCGGTGTAAACGAGATGCTCTACCAACTGAGCTAATCGCCCGCTCCGTTTCAGAAGCGCTGGCCCGTTGCCGGGGCAGACGCGCTATCTAGCGCCTTGGCGGACAGATTCAATTGCGAAGTTGGGCCTTTCGTCGCTAGGCGCGATTTTCATGGCCCATGCACGTCTTACAGTTCTCGCCACGGGGGGCACGATCGCCGGCATTGCCGGGTCCGCCCTAGCCCACGATTATCGCCCCGGGCAGATCGACATCGCCGAATATCTCTCGCGCGTGAAGGGGTTGGGTCTGGAGGCGGAGTTTTCCGGCCGGCAGATCGCCAATATCGGGTCGGAGGATATCGGACCGGCCGTCTGGACCCCGCTGCATTCCGCGATCCAAGACGCACTGGCCGATCCCGGCTGCACCGGCGTCATCGTGACGCACGGGACCGATACGCTGGAGGAGACCGCATTCCTTCTCGACCTGACGCTGCCCTGTGCCAAGCCGGTCGTGCTGGTAGGCGCGATGCGTCCGGCCGATGCGGTGGGGTATGACGGTCTCAGGAATTTCGCCAATGCGGCGCGCGTGGCCAGCGATCCGGATGCGTCGGGGCGCGGCGTCCTGGTGGTGATGGGCGACCGTGTCTTTGCCGCGCGCGACGTGCGCAAGGTCCGCACGCGCAGCACCGATGCCTTTCGCGGCTATCCGCGCGGATCTATCGGGCTGGTCACGCCCAGCGCGCTGGACTGGTTCGGTGCACCGTGGAGAGCGGGCGATGCGGCCCGGTTCGACTATGCAAGCGACCTGCCGCCAGTGGTGATCCTCTACGCCCATGCGGACATGGACCCGGACCTTGCCCGCCGTATCGTGGGGGACGACCAGCGCGGCATCGTCGTGGCGGGCGTGGGCGAGGGGAATCTGCCGGATACCGTGCGCAGCGTGCTGGTCGAACGGCGTCGGCAGGGCGTGGCCGTGGTGCGGGCAAGCCGGGTGGACGAGGGGCTGGTGGACCGGGAGCCGGAGGACGAACCCAACGGCTTCGTCGCGTCCCGCGCTCTCAATCCGCAAAAGGCGCGGATTCTGCTGCAATTGCTGCTCGCCAGCGGGGTAAGCGATCCTGCTGAAATGCAGGCTGCCTTCGACGAAAGATAAGGCGGTTGGCGCGCCCGCCGATGCGAGCGCGCCCCCGAAATCAGGAATTCGGCGTGACGAGGTATTTCTCGCCCGTCTTCATCTGCTTGTAGTCGAGGATGGCGTCCTTCGTCAGCATGCCTTCCAGGTCCACCTTCTCCTTGTAGCTGCTGGCAAAGGTGGTCGTCAGGTTGTCGAGTACGCGTTTGCGCATCCGGCCGACCGTTTCCATGCCGGCCGACTGAAGGAACGGCGTCAGCAGCCAGCCCGACAGCGTCCAGCCGAACCCATAGGACGGCGTCAGCGTCGTCGGCCCGAAATCGAGACGGCCATAGATGAACATCCGCTTCTGCTGGTTGGAACCGTAGCGCGAATATTCGGTCATCTTGCCGACGGCGACCTGCTCCATCGCCTTGAAGCAGTGATCGACCATCTTGCCGCCGCCGATGGGATCGAAGCCATAGAAGGCATCCGTATCGTCGATGGCGGATTTCAGCTGGTCCATGAAATCGTCGTCGGACGAGTTTACCACATGGGTCGCGCCCTGCGATTTCAGCAGCTCTGCCTGGTCGGCCTTGCGCACGATATTGACGAGGCCCATGCCGTCTTCGAGGCAGATGCGGTTCAGCATCTGGCCCAGGTTCGATGCGCCGACCGTGTGCAGGATCGCCTTTGCGCCGTCCATCTTCGCATTCTCGACGAAGCCCAGCGCGGTCATCGGGTTCACGAAGCTGGAGGCGCCGTCCTCTGCGCTGTGATCGCCCAGCGGCAGGCACATATTGGCATCGGCGATGGCGTACTGGCTGAAAGCCGTGCCCGGGACGCAGGCGACCCGCTGGCCCATCAGTGCCTTCGCCGCGTCGCTGTCGCCAGTGGCGACAACGGTGCCTGCGCCTTCGTTACCCGCGGGCAGGCGCTGGCCGTGGCGCGATTTCTGGCCCGAATTGAACGGTTCCGGCATCGTCGCGACAACCTTTCCCGGCGAATATTCGGCGTTCTCGAAATCGGCCGCGCCGGTCAGGATGGCAAGGTCGCTGGGATTGATCGGCGCCGCTTCCATTTTCACCAGGACCTGGTTGCCGGTGGGATCGGCGAATTCGCTCTGCGCGATTTCGAGCGTCAGCTTGCCGTCTTCGGTCAGCGTCGTGAAAAGCTGTTTGCCGGTGGTCGTCATTCGGGGGGTTCCTCTCTTCATGGATAAGTTGCACGCACGAAATACAGCCCGTGCGCAGGGGCATTCAAGCCAAGCTCCTGACGGTCGCGCGCTTCCAGTGCAAGCGCGACCTGCTCTTCCCGCCAGCGTCCCATGCCGACCAGTGCCAGGCATCCGACGATCGACCGGACCTGGTGGTGGAGGAAGCTGCGTGCCTCGACCTCGGTTACGACGTGGGACCCTTCGCGCCGGACGCTAATCCGGTCGATCGAACGCACGGGGCTGTCGGCCTGGCAATGGGCGGAGCGGAAAGTGGTGAAGTCGTGCACGCCGACGAGCGCCTGCGCGCTGCGATGCATCGCCTCGGCATCAAGCTGCGGCGCGACCTGCCATGCCCGGTCCTTCTCCAGCGTCAGCGGCGCGCGGCGATTGGCGATGCGGTATTCATAGGCCCGGCCCGAGCAGGAAAAGCGTGCATGCCAGTCTTCCGGCACGATCTCGCAGGCGGTGACGGCCACGGGATCGGGCCGAAGATGCGCGTTCAGCGCCTCCATCAGGCGGAACGGCGTCATGTCCTTGTCGATGTCGGCATGGCTGCGCATGGCGAGCGCATGGACGCCTGCATCGGTGCGGCCTGCGCTGAACAGCAGCGCCGTCTCTCCGGTGATGCGAAAGAGCGCGTCCTCGACCGCCTGCTGGACCGTGGGCGCGTCCTTCTGCCGCTGCAGCCCGGCAAAGGGCGTGCCGTCGAATTCGATGGTGAAGGCGAACCGGGTCAAGCGAGCACTTCGCCTGCGGCCACCGCGTTTCCGCGCAGGAATTCGTCCAGCGGCATGGCCGGTTTCCCGGCCCGTTGCAGGCGGACGGGGCGTAGCGCTCCCGTTTCGCAGGCGATGGCGAGCCGGTCGTCCAGCACTTCGCCGGCCTGTCCGCTACCCTCGGCCAGTTCGGCGCGCAGGACCTTGACCCGCTCGCCGTCCAGTTCGAACCACGCGCCGGGGAAGGGGGAGAGGCCGTGCACGTGCCGCACCAGTTCCTCCGCCGGGCGCGACCAGTCGATCCGCGCTTCCGCCTTGTCGATCTT
Organism: Altererythrobacter sp. MTPC7; assembly: GCF_042851395.1. Taxonomy (NCBI): domain Bacteria; kingdom Pseudomonadati; phylum Pseudomonadota; class Alphaproteobacteria; order Sphingomonadales; family Erythrobacteraceae; genus Altererythrobacter; species Altererythrobacter sp. MTPC7. Next base: position 148,524 of record NZ_BTGS01000004.1, read on the forward strand.
GGGCGCGTAGGTCGCCTCGTCCTCGTCCTGCACCAGCGGGCGGTGATTGGCGAGTTCGCGCAAGGTTCCGACCATCAACTGCCCGCCCAGCTCCGCCAGTTCCTCGGTCAGTTCGCCGGTCGTCTTGTCCTCTATCGGCGTGCGGACCGTTGCCAGCATCGGTCCTGTATCCAGCCCCGCTTCCATCTGCATGATCGTGATGCCGGTCACCGGATCGCCCGCCATGATCGCGCGGTGGATCGGCGCCGCCCCGCGCCAGCGCGGCAGGATCGAGGCATGGACGTTGAGACAGCCATGCGCAGGCGCATCCAGGATCGCGCGGGGCAGGATCAGGCCATAGGCGGCGACCACCGCGACATCGGCCTCCAGCGCGGCAAAGCGTTCTTGCTCCTCCGCCAATTTGAGCGATGTGGGCGAGCGCACCTCGATGCCCAGCACCTCCGCTTCTTTCTGCACGGGCGAGGGCTGCAGCTTCTTGCCCCTGCCGGCAGGGCGTGGCGGCTGGGTGTAGACGCACACGATCTCGTGCGCGGCATGATGCAGGGCGCGCAGTGTCGGCACCGCGAAATCGGGCGTTCCCATGAAGACGATTTTCATATGCGGCGCATAATCCCGGGCCAGACCTTCCTGTTGCGAAGCCACGCCCCTATCTGTCACCCCATGGCATCGCAAGAGATCGAAACCCTCAGCAGCGCGCTGGCCCGTCTGCCCGGCCTCGGCCCGCGCAGTGCGCGCCGCGCCGTCCTGTGGCTGGTGAAGAACCGGGACAAGGCGCTGCCCCAATTGCAGGACGCGCTGGCTGCAGTGCGCGAAACACTGGTCGAATGCCCGGTCTGCGGCAATGTCGACACGCAGGCCCCGTGCGGCATCTGCGCCGATCCGCGCCGCGATGCGAAGGCGATCTGCGTGGTGGAGGACGTGTCCGACCTGTGGGCGCTGGACCGCGCGCGGCTGTTCACCGGGACCTATCACGTGCTGGGCGGCAAGCTGTCGGCGCTGGACGGGGTGCGGCCCGAAGATCTCGCCATCGACACGCTGATGGCGCGGGTGGAGGCGGGCGGGGTGGACGAGATCGTGCTCGCCATGAACGCCACGCTGGAAGGGCAGACGACGGCGCATTACCTGGCCGAGCGGCTGGAGGATTTCCCCGTCCGCGTGACGCAGCTTGCCCACGGCCTGCCGGTCGGCGGGGAACTCGATTATCTCGACGAGGGCACGCTGGCCCAGGCCTTGCGAGCAAGGCGCCCGGTCTGACCCTGAAATCAGGCTGACGCGCTGTCAGTCCGTGTGAATGATACGCGACGTCGCCGCGCCCTGCCGCAGCGGCTTGATCGCCTGGTATTCCGGCGAATTCCAGAAGGCATTGCGCGCTTCCACAGACGGGAATTCCAGAACGGCGAAATTGCCCTCGAGCGCGCGTCCCTCGATTACGCGTGCGGGAGAGAAGGGGCTCACGAGCACCCGTCCGCCATGGGTTTCCATCAGGGGCAGCACCTGCCGCAAATAGGCGGTGTAGCGCTCCGTATCGTGAGGCGCGATCTCGGAGACGACATAGGCCTTTGCCGGCTCGTCCCCGCTATCCTGCGCGGCTTCCCCGCCCTGCGCCTGCCCCTCGCTCGCCGCCGAAAATGCAAGGGCGAGGGCAAGCGCTGCTTGAAGAATCCATATGCGCATCGTATTTCCCGTCCATGGCTATCCGTGAAATTCTCGAAGTTCCCGACCCGCGGCTCAAGACCGTCTCTACCAATGTCGAACCGGACGAGTTCAACGACGAGCTCAAAACGCTGGTCGATGACATGTTCGAAACGATGTACGATGCGCCCGGAATCGGCCTCGCCGCCATCCAGGTGGGCGTGCCCAAGCGCGTGTTGGTGATCGACCTGCAGGAACCCGACATGGATGCAGAGCCGGAGGAATGCGGCCACGACCATGGTGACGGGCAGGGCGCGCACAAGCATTACCCGGTCAAGAAGGACCCGCGGGTCTTCGTGAACCCGGTCATCCTCGATCCCGACGAGGAACTGGGCACCTATCAGGAAGGCTGCCTCTCGGTCCCCGAAATCTATGCCGATGTCGACCGGCCCAAGACCTGCACCGTCCGGTACCAGGATTTGGAGGGCAAGGAGCATACCGAGAAACTCGACGGCCTGCTCGCCACCTGCATCCAGCACGAGATGGACCACCTCGAGGGTATCCTGTTCATCGACCACCTCAGCCGCCTCAAACGGCAGATGGCGCTCAAGAAACTGGACAAGCTGCGCAAGGCGGCGTGATTGTCTTGCGCTCGCGCCTCCGCGCGAGCGTCCTCGGTGCGGTTTCGACCCGTTCCGGATCGAGCACCTGCGGGCGGGCAGTCGCCCTTGCGGTCGACTAGTCGCCGACCGAACTTTGCGCCGAGTTTGAAGGCAGTCCGTAGCCCGGAACGAAAAAGCCCCGCTCACCGGCGGGGCTTTTTGTTTGTAGCCTGAGAACAGCCTCAGCTGTCGGAGCTATCCATTTCCTTGAGCGCCTTCTGCACGTCGGCGATCACTTCTTCGCACATTGTCGTGCAGCGCTTGCAATGCGCGTCGTCGTGCATCTTGCAGAGCTCGTGACACTGTTCGACCGCAACGATGGTGGCTGCGCCCTGCGCCTTGATCGCCTTCACGTTCCCGCCGGTGCGGCGGCTGCCCATGCGATAGAACGCGGTGCACGCATCCGACGCGTCGAGGCAGCGGCGGATGCATTCCGCGCGTTCGGACGCATTGTCTTCTGCGAGGCAGGCGTCGGCGCAGGAGTTCATGATGGCCGCGCCATACATGGCATGCTTCACCGCTTCGCCCAGCGCCTCGGTATAGTCTGCGCCTACGGCGGGATGGTCCTGGATCATTTCCTTGATCGACATTCGTTTATCTCCTTTGCAAGCTTGAGCGAACGGGGCCGGGGAATGTTCCGCGAATGCGCTTGGCGGTCGTATCCGTTCCAGCTATGTTCCAGCGCATGGAAACGACTGCAATCCTCATCGCCTTTACCGCGCTTGCCCTTGGCGGGCTGCTCGGCTGGATTTTCGGTTCGCGCCCAGTGAAGGACTGGCAGGCCCGGCATGCCGAGCGGGATGCGGAAGCGAAGGACCTGTCGGGCAAGCTGTCGGTGATGGCGCCCGAACTCGCCACCATGAGCGACCGCGCGGCGCGGGCCGATGCGCTGGCGGAGCAGCTCGACACGGCGCGCAGCGAGCGCGAGGAGCTGCGTTCGGAACTCGCGACGCTGAAGGCAAATGCTGCCAATTTCGACGAGCAGATGAAGTTGATGCGCGAGGCGCGCGAGGACATGCTCAAGGAATTCCAGAACACCGGCAATGCGGTGCTGGGCAAGGCGCAGGAAGCCTTCCTCGAACGCGCAGCCGAACGGCTGGGTCATTCGGAGAAATCGTCCGAGGAGAAGATCAAGGCGCTTCTCGAACCAGTGGGCGAGCGGTTGAAGAAATACGAGGAGCATGTCGGGTCGCTGGAGAAACAGCGGATCGATGCGTTCGGTTCGCTGCGCAGCCAGATCGAGCAGATGCGGCTGGGGCAGGAGGAGGTCCGGCGCGAGGCGCAGCGGCTGGGCAATTCGCTGACCAACGCGCCCAAGGCCCGCGGACGCTGGGGAGAGCAGCAATTGAAGAATCTGCTCGAACAGGTCGGGCTCGCGCAGCATACCGATTTCGAGCTGGAGCATTCGCTGGACACGGAGGAAGGCCGCCTGCGGCCCGACGCCATCGTCCGCATTCCCGGCGGCAAGGTGCTGGTAATCGACGCCAAGGTCTCGCTCAACGCCTACCAGCAGGCCTTCGAGGCGGATGACGATGCGGCGCGCGATGCCGCATTAGCCGACCATGTCCGCTCGATGAAGAACCACGTCCAGCAACTGGGTGCGAAAAGCTACCAGTCGCAATTCGACGAGGCCCCCGATTATGTCGTGATGTTCGTGCCGGGCGAGCATTTCGTGGCCGCTGCTCTGGAGCAAGATCCGACGCTTTGGGACTTCGCCTTCGAACGCCGCGTGCTGCTGGCAACGCCGACCAACCTCGTCGCCATCGCGCGCACCGTCGCGCAGGTCTGGCGGCAGGACACGATTGCGCGCGAAGCGATCGAAATCGGCAAGGCCGGGGCCGAGCTTTACGACCGCCTTGCCGTCGCCGCCGAGCACTTGAAACGCGTGGGCGGCGGGTTGGAAACCGCCGTTAACAATTACAACAAATTCGTCGGCAGCTTCGAACGCAACGTGCTCTCGTCAGGGCGTCGGCTTGCGGACAAGGGGATTGAGATCGGTAAGCGCGAGATAGAGGAAGTGCCAAAGGTAGAAGCCGCGCCGCGTTACACGGGCGAGGACCTGCTGGTCGACGATGGCAAGGAAACCGCGGAGTAGCGGACTGGAGTGGTATCCGGCTCTGGGGTAACGCTCCACTATGGAAAATAGCCAAACCTCGCACTGGATTGACGGTCGGTTCCCTTCGCCGCCTCCAAAGATTGCTGCTGCTATATTCCTTGGCTTTTTCGGTTTGGTCCTCGCGATCGTTTTTTTCCAGGGTTCGGAGTTGGGTGACCGCATCCCTTGGCCTTTGACGATCCTAAGTGCTGTAGTTGGATATTTGGTTGGTTTCTGGTGTGCTGCGGGAATGATTAGCGAGACCGATGAGGCTATCGGCGTGCGCAAAAGTCTCGGATTCTTCGTCCTGCCCGTATTATCTATCTTCTGCGGGACGTTGCTTATGCGGACGGTAATCCTCGGAACGGCTTCCATCGGGGTCGAGACGCCGACCAAAATGACCAAGTCGGTCGTGGTGGGCGTCCATTATACCCGATGGGCTTGGCTGCCGGATTATCTCGAGGCGGAATTGAGCAAGGACAGTCGTGAGTTTCAAGTGCCAGCCTCACCTCAACTGATGGGGATCGCTGGCGTTAGCCCCGGCAGTCCAAGGCTATGCGTATTGCTCCCCGTACAAACCGGTCGATGGGGGTATCGGCGTATTGTCGGTCCAAATGCGTTCGATGAGCCAGTTGGCATGAGCGCAGTCATCGATTGCGATTGAAAAGACGGCCGGCGCCAGTGGCTCCACTTGGTCAAAAACAATTTAGGGTTGAAGTTCTGCTTCAAGGATCGGGGGGGGGGGGGGCGGCGGGACAAACTATCGCGCGGCTTCCATCCTTCGCCTTGCGGTAAAGCCCTCGGACCAAACAGCAGCGGATCCTCCCCGCCGCACAGCATCTTTGCTGGTCGACAGTGCAAACGGGTTTGATTTGGGTCCGGCATGGGTCGGCGACGTGTGGCGGCCGGTGCTGCGTGGGCACCGTGGGTCTCTGCGAAACGGAACCGCCGAATAAGTCGTTCGTGGTTCAAGGGCCGATTTCGGTGTCCTACAGGACGCGCGATCGATAGGGCGGATGGCCTGCTCTTTCTCATCGCCAGCCTGCAGGACCGCGACTTTTCTTTTGTCCGCGCAGGAAGTGTCAACTTCGCAAACGGGACTAACTGTCCAAGATATAATGATTTTTCAGGAATATCGTCGCCGCGGCCCTGTCAACTTCGTCAACTTCATCCGCGTTCCAGCGAGTCCAGCACCTCGTATCCCAGCACGGCCGCCGCGACCGCTGCATTCAGGCTGTCTGCGCGGCCTTTCATCGGCATCGTCACCCGCAGGTCGCATTCCGCCTCGTAAGGCTCCGGCAGGCCCTGCGATTCGTTGCCGACCATGACGAAGCACGGCGACGCATAGGGGGCCCCGCGATAGGGCACGGCATCGCGCAGGGATGCCGCGACCAGCTGGCCTTCGCCCGCACGCAACCAGGGAAGGAAATCTTCCCACCGCGCCTGCACCAGTCCCTGAGTGAACACCGCGCCCATGCTGGCGCGCACGGCCTCCACGCTGAAGGGATCGGCGCAGTCGTCGATCAGGATCAGTCCGCCTGCGCCGATGGCATCGCCCGTCCGCAGCATGGTGCCGAGATTGCCCGGGTCGCGCAGCGCCTGCGCCACCAGCCAGATATCGGCGGAGGTGCGGTCAATCGCGTTCAGCGACGTATCCCACTCGGCCAGCACGCCCGCGACGCCTTGCGGATTGGACTTGCCGGTAATCTTGGACAGGATGTCGGGCGTGGTCTCGATCACCTCGCCGCCTGCCGCCGCGACAGACGCTTCGAGGTCCGCCAGCAGGGGATGCGGATCGCGCTGGGTGGAAAGGACCAGCATTTCCGGAACGTGACCCGCCTCGCGCGCATCGGTCAGCAGCCGCAGCCCCTCGGCCAGCAGCTTGCCCTCGCGCCTTCGATGCTTCTTCTCGCGCAGCGACCGGATGAATTTTACGGTGGGGTTCGAGAAGCCGGTGATCTGGCGGCGCTCGGCAGGGGCGGGCACGGACTATTCCTCGCCGAAGCCGTCTTCGACCAGCAGGCACACCTGCTCCAGCACGGTCTCGGCACTATCGCCCGCGACGACGACTTCGATCGTGTCGCCCTTCGCCGCGCCCAGCATCATCAGGCCGAGTATCGAGCCGCCCGATGCCTCGTTCCCGTCCTTGGCCACGCGGACATCGACGCCGTCCGGCAGCTCTGCCACCACGCCGACCAGCTTCGCACTTGCGCGCGCATGAAGGCCGCGCTGGTTGACGATGACGACCTGCCGCCGGAGGGGAGCATTCGCTTCGCTCATGACGCTTTCTTGGAAGGCGGAGCCTCGTCGTGGCCGAGAAATTCGCTCGCCACCGTGATGTAATTGCGGCCAGCCTCCTGCGCCGCGACGCAGGCCTCCTTCACGGTCATCGCCTTGCGCGCACCGGCAAGGCGGATCAGCATGGGCAGGTTGATGCCCGCGATCACTTCCACGCGGCCCGTGTCGAGCAGCGAAATGGCAAGGTTCGACGGTGTGCCGCCGAACAGGTCGGTCAGCACGATCGCGCCGCTGCCGGTATCGACCCGGCCGATGGCGTCGGCGATTTCCTGCCGCCGCTGCTCCACATCGTCGTCGGGACCGATGCAGATCGTCTCCACCGCGTCCTGCGGACCTACGACGTGTTCCATCGCTTCCACGAACTGCTCGGCCAAGTGGCCATGGGTTACCAGGATAAGTCCGATCATGGGGACGTGCGATTCACTCGTATTGCGGCCGGTCTGCAACGGAAGATGCGATGCTGTCAGCCCGGCGCCTGTTCCACCTGATCCGCGGCGCGCGACTGCATGTTCCGGTGGATGACCGTGGGCGAAAAACCCGCCTCGCGCAAGACCTGCGCCATCGTCTGGGCGGTATAGACACTGCGATGCCGCCCGCCGGTGCAGCCGAAGGCAATGTGCAGATAGGCGCGCCCTTGCGCCTCGTATCGCGGCAACAGGTCCAGCACGAGGTCGCTTATGCGGGCGAAACTTTCCGCGAAGGCAGGCTGCGCGGCGATGTAATCCGCCACCGGCCGGTCGAGACCCGTCTGTTCGCGCAGGTCCGCTTCCCAATGCGGATTGTCGAGGAACCGCATGTCGAAGACCAGGTCTGCAAGGGGCGGCATCCCCTTGGAAAATCCGAAGCTGCTGACCGTTACATGGAGCGATTGCGGGGTCGAACCTTCGAAGCGTTCGCGCACGGTCTGCTGCAGTTCGTTGGTCGCAAGATCGGTCGTGTCGATCAGGACGTCGGCCCAGCGCCTGAGCGGGGCGAGCAGTTCGCGTTCCGACAGGATGCCGTCGCGCGCGGAACGCCCCTGCGCCATGGGATGCCGACGACGCGTCTCGTTATAGCGGCGCTCCAGCTCGCCGCTTGCGCAATCGATGAACAGGGTCGCGATATCGAGATCGCTGCGTTCGGCCAGGCGTTTGACCTGCGCGATGATGTCGGCAGGCACGAAGCCGCGCGTTCGCGAATCGAACCCGATGGCGAGCGGGGGATGGTCGGCCCCGTCGTCCGCCTCGCTCACCAACCGGTCGAGCAGGCGGACGGGAAAGTTGTCGATGGCTTCCCAGCCGAGATCTTCCAGCACGTTGAGTGCCGTGGTCTTCCCGGCTCCGGACATGCCGGTGACCAGCAGGACGCGCTGCGGTCCTTGCGCGGGGAAAGAGGGCGACTCGTCTGCCATCAGGTCTGGGGCGTTCGCGTATTTGCGGGCCGAGGGGAAGGGGCAATCGACCAGCGCCCCCGTTCGACCACTGGCATACGGAACCGCCTATGCAAGTCCGTGCATCGCGAGCGCCTGCTCGATCCGCAAGGCCGACGTCCAGTCGGTTTGCCCAAGCTGCATGACCGGGATGGCTACGCCCAGCATCTCCCGCCGGGGCAATGTCTCGGGGTGCCGTTCGCCTTCCGTGCCCAGTTCCACCAGCAGGGAGACCGGGGCCTGTGTGACGGGAAAGGTAAGCAGGCCCACTCCGCGCAACTCCAGCAAGCCCTCGATATTGGGCGGGGGAGAAGCAAGCAGTGCATCCGCTTCGAGGCGCAGCGCTACACCATCGTCGCCGATCAATGTTGCGCCGCGGTCGATCAGGGCGAAGGCGAGCGAGGATTTTCCGCTGCCCGGTTTCCCCGTGATCACGACCGCACGCTGCCCGATGGCCACGGCGCTTGCCTGCATTAGCAAGGGATGCACCCCTGCATTATCGTCTCGCGTCGCCGGTTGGCGCTTCGGGGAGGAAGATGGTCAGGCATGCGCCCTGCTGACCATCCTCACGGTCGCTCACCTCCAGCGAACCGCCATGGGCCTCTGTAATGGTGCGTCCGATCGCCAGGCCAAGACCGCTGTGATTCCCGAAATCCTCTTCGTCCGGCCGCACGGAGTGGAAGCGCCGGAACACCTTCTCGCGCTCGGTGGCAGGGATACCGGGGCCCTGGTCGGCCACGGTCAAGGCGATGCAATCGTCCACGTGGGAGAGTGTAACCTCGATCACTCCGCCGGGAGGGGAGAAAGACACCGCGTTGTCGAGCAGGTTTTCCACGACGCGTTCCATCCGGATCGGAACCCCGCGAACGAAGCTGGGGCTGGCCGGCTTGGTCAGGATGATCTCGTGGCCGCGATTGAGTTCGCGGTCCTCGCGGGTGACTATGATGTTCTCTGCCAGTTCGGCCAAATCGAAGGTTTCGAACACGGCGCGCGAGATCTCGGCATCGACGCGGCTGGCGTCGGAAATTTCCGTCACCAGGCGATCTATGCGGCGAACATCGTGGCTCGCAATGTCGAGAAGCTGGCCCCGCAATTCCGCATCCTGCACCGTGGTCAGCGAATCGACCGCGCTGCGCAGGGAAGCGAGGGGGTTCTTGATCTCGTGCGCCACATCGGCGGCGAAATGCTCGGTCGCGTCGATACGCTGGCGAAGCGCCTCGGTCATATCGGAAACGGAGCGGGCAAGCAGGCCGATCTCGTCGCGCCGCTCTGGCAGGCGCGGGACTTCCACGTCGCGCTCGCGCCCGAGGCGGACCCTGCTGGCCGCGCGCGACAAAGTCTGGAGCGGCTTCACGATGGTCCGGGCAAGGAACAGCGACAGCAGGATCGAGGCCAGCAGGGTGAGGGCAACCCCGATGCCGAGCGTGGAGCGGGCGGCGCGCACCGATTCGGTGATGTCGATGGCATTGCGGGTCGTCAGCAGGGTCGCTCCGTTCAGGCCAAGGGGAGCCGCGGCGGTGATGACCGGCGTTCCGTCCGGCGCGTCGCGCAGCACGATCTGGCTGACACCCTGTTCCCGGGCGCGAACGAGCTCGGGCCAGGGTTCCGCCGTTGTGGCTTCGGGCTCGATATAGTCGGGGACCGGCTCCGCGCTGACCACGGTGTCCACCATCCGGTCGAGCCAGCGGGCGAAGCGCAGTCCGAATTCGTCGTCCGCCGGATCGTCCAGCGTGAAGCGCGGTTCGTCCAGCTCGAAACTGTCGGCCCACAGCAAGCCTTCCGAATCGAACATTCGCAGGCGCATGTCCTGTTCCTTGCCGATCTGGATCAGCAGCGCTTCCTGCCTTTCCCGCGTGGCGCCCGCCAGGGCCTCTGCGGTGATCTGCGCCTCTATTCGCGCCAGCTTGTACCGTTCGTCCAACAGCTGGGCGCGATACGAATCGAGATAGAAGATTCCCCCGCCCAGCAGGGCAAGCGGCAGGATGTTGACCGCCAGGATTCGCGCGGTCAGCGACACGCGGTCGAACAGGCTCATCCGGTCGAGGGCGCGGGACGGATCGACCGGGAGCCGCGATTTCAAGGAAGACTGAACGGGCGCCGTCTCAGCCATGGACGAGGCTACCCATCGGCGAAGCTGTAGCCTGCGCCGTAAAGCGTTTCGATCGCGGAGAATTCCGCATCGACCTTGCGGAATTTGCGCCGCATCCGCTTGATGTGGCTGTCCACCGTCCGGTCGTCGACGAAGATGTCGTCCGGATAGGCGGCATCCATCAACTGGTTGCGGCTCTTTATGACGCCGGGCCGCACGGCCAGCGCCATAAGGATCAGGAACTCGGTCACGGTCAGGGAAACGGGCTGGCCGTCCCATGTCACGTGATGGCGCGCCGGATCCATCGTCAGGCGGCCGCGCTGTATCGTCTCGCGCGTCTGCGGGGTTTCTTCCGGCGTGTCTGCCAGCGGACCGTCGGTCGCCCCGCTCCGGCGCAGGATGACGCGGATACGGGCAAGCAGGAGGCGCAGGCTGAACGGCTTTGCGATGTAATCGTCCGCGCCCATTTGCAGGCCCGCTTCCTCGTCCCGCTCGTCGTCCTTGCTGGTCAGGAAGATGACTGGCAGGCGCGAATGTTCGCGCAGGCGGCGCAGCAATTCCATCCCGTCCATGCGCGGCATCTTGATATCGAACACGGCGAGGTCTGGCGGGTTCTCGAGCAGGGCCTTGAGCGCGTTTTCTCCGTCGGAATAGACGCGGGTCGCGTAGCCTTCCGATTGCAGGGCGATAGACACGGTGGTCAGGATATTGCGATCATCGTCGACCAGCGCGATGACGCGGCCGCCGGCCGGCCCCCTCGTTTCCGGACCCGTCGGTTCCGCGCCGGTCATGCCGTTCGCACCGTTCGAATGTCCGCCGATGGTTTCGGGGAGGTCCTGCTCGTTTGCCATGATCAAGGAAGTAGCGACTGGCCGCCGCCAAGACAACGCATCACCGCATCTTCCCGGCGCGAAGTTTGCGCGCCGCGTTTGACCTCGCAGCTTCCTGTCCCTATGCGCTTTCCAAAGCGCCCGCGCATACCTATGCACACCGGCAGGCGCAGCCATGGTCCGGGCGTCAATCCGGCCACCTTCAGGTTCAGGAGACTTCGAGCGTGAGCGTGCCGCTTTCCCATTCACTCGCCGACCAGGGCATCGCGACCGATGCCACCATCCATGCCAACCTGACGTCGGAAGAACTGACGCAGGCCGCACTCGACAATGGCGAGGGCAAGCGTGCGAAGAACGGCCCGCTGGTCGTCGAAACGGGCAAGCACACCGGCCGCAGCGCGAAGGACAAGTTCATCGTCCGCAACGGCGAGACGGAAGACACGGTGTGGTGGGACAACAACGCCTCCATGCAGCCCGAGCATTTTGCCGCGCTGAAGGCCGATTTCATGGACGCCGTGGCGAAGCGCGACACGCTCTATGTCGCCGACCTGTTCGGCGGTTCGCAGCCGGAACACCGGGTGAAGGTGCGGGTGATCAACCAGTTCGCTTGGCACAACCAGTTCATCCGCACGCTGCTTTGCCGCCCGACCGAGGCGGAGCTGGACGGCTTCGTGCCGGAATACACGATCATCGACCTGCCCGATTTCAAGGCCGATCCGGAGCGTCACGGGACGCGCAGCGAAACGGTGATCGCGGTCAACCTGGAAGAGAAGCTCGTCCTGATCGGCGGCACGCAATATGCCGGCGAAATGAAGAAGAGCGTCTTCGGCATCCTCAACTACCTGCTGCCGCCCAAGGGCGTGATGCCGATGCATTGTTCGGCCAATATCGGACCCGACGGCAAGACGGCCGTGTTCTTCGGCCTTTCCGGTACCGGCAAGACGACCCTGTCGGCGGATGCCAGCCGCACGCTGATCGGCGATGACGAGCATGGCTGGTCCGACACCGCTGTCTTCAATTTCGAAGGCGGCTGCTACGCCAAGATGATCCGCCTCGATCCCGAGGCCGAGCCGGAAATCTACGCCACCACGCAGATGGAGGGCACGGTGCTCGAAAATGTGGTGATGGACGAAAACGGCGAGATCGACCTCGACGACAACTCGCTGGCCGAAAACACGCGCGGCGCCTATCCGCTCAGCAGCATCCCCAATACCAGCGAAGACAATATGGGCCCGCCGCCCAGCAACGTCATCATGCTGACGGCCGATGCGTTCGGCGTGCTGCCCCCGATCGCGCGGCTGACGCCCGACCAGGCAATGTACCACTTCCTGTCGGGCTACACCGCGAAGGTCGCCGGGACCGAAATCGGCGTGACCGAGCCGGAGGCGACGTTCAGCACCTGCTTCGGCGCACCCTTCATGCCGCGTCACCCGAGCGTCTACGGCAACCTCCTGAAGAAGCGCATCGCCGATGGCGGCGCGCAGTGCTGGCTGGTCAATACCGGCTGGACGGGCGGCAAGTACGGCACCGGCAACCGCATGCCGATCAAGGCGACCCGTGCGCTGCTGAACGCCGCGCTCGACGGCAGCCTGAACGATGCCGAGTTCCGCAAGGACCCCAATTTCGGCTTCGACGTGCCGGTCAGCGTGGAAGGCGTCGATGACGGCATCCTCGACCCGCGTTCGACCTGGTCCGATCCGGAAGAATACGACCGCACCGCGCAGAAGCTGGTGCAACTGTTCGTGGACAATTTCGAACCCTTCGCCGCTCATGTCGACGAAGGCGTTCGCAAGGCTGCGCCTGCCGCCGCCTGACACCGGCTTTACAGTTGGAGAGGGAAGGCCCCGCCGGTGTTCGAGCACCGGCGGGGCCTTTTTCTTGTGCAATCGGCCGTCGGCTCTAGATTGCGGACCGGGTCGCTTGAACCGAAGGAGGATAAGGTGGGAATTTTCGATACGATCATGGGTCAGATGGGCCAGCATGCCGACGTCGCCAACATGGCCGAAAAACTGGGCATCGACCCCGCCATGGCGGAAAAGGCCATCGCTGCGCTCGGGCAGGCGCATGGCGAGGAAGGCGACACGGTCGAAGGCGCCGCGGCCAAGACCGGCCTCGACCAGGACACGCTCAGCAATATCGTGGAGCAGATCGGCGGCGAGGGATCGCTCGGCCAGTATGCCGACACTTTGAAAGACAACCCCGCTGCCAGCGGCATCCTCGGGATGCTGGACCGGGATGGCGACGGCAATCCGCTCAATGACATCGCTGGGATGGCCGGCAAGTTCTTCGGAAAGAAATAGGCATCCGCCCGTTTCCAACCCCGACATTCACTTTTCGGGGAGAGACGGCATGAGCCTTGCACAGATCCTTCAGCAATCGGGCGTCATCGACAGCATGGCGGGCGAACTGGGTATCGATGAACAGACCGCGCGAGTCGGCGCAGGTGCGCTTCTTCCGGCCATCGTGGCCGGTATGGGGCGAACCTCCGCCGGGTCGTCCGGTCTTGGCGGGTTGGCAGGCGCCATCCTCGGCGGCGGCGGAGGCGGTATGCTGGACGCTGTTCTCGGCAAGGAGCCGACGCCGACGCGGAACGGCAACGACATCCTCGGCACGATCTTCGGCAACAAGGATGTGAGCCGTTCGGTCGCCGGCGAAGTCGCCAGCATGACCGGGATCGACGAAGGGGTCCTGAAAAAGATGCTGCCGATCCTCGCAATGGCCGTGGGCGGTTACATGGCAAAGCAGGCTACCGGTGCAACCGGCACCGGCGGTGTCGGCGGTAGCCTCGGCGGCGGAGCCGGTGGCGGGGCGCTCGGCGGAATACTCGGTTCGATTATCGGGAATCTTGCACGCCGCTAGGCAGCGCTTTTTTCCGGCGGGGGCGGGTTCGCCTCGGCCTCTTCCTGCTCGCGCCGCGCGAGATAGTTCCAGATTTCCGAAATCACGACCGACCCTTCGCCAACGGCACTGGCGACCCGCTTGACGGACCCCGCGCGCACGTCGCCAACGGCATAGATACCGTCGCAGGACGTCTCATACTGCGAAGAACGCCCGGCATTTTCGCCGGTCTGGACGAAACCGCGCTCGTCTACCTCGGCCAGCTCGCTCAGCCACTGTGTGTTGGGTGCCGCCCCGATCATGATGAAAAGAGCGGACGTCTCCATGTCCCGGTCTCCATCGGGCCCGCTGAGAGTGACGCCTTCCAGCCAGTCGTCGCCGCGCAAGGCGGTGACTTCGGTATTGTAATGAATCGTGATCCTGGGGTCCGCCTCCAGCCGCTGGCTGAGATAGCTCGACATCGACGCGGCAAGGGAGTCGCCGCGCACGACGATGTGCAAGTGCTTGGCCGTACGGCTGAGATGCATCGCTGCTTGCCCCGCCGAATTGCCGCCCCCGACCACCACGGCTTCCGTATTGCGGCAGAACCGGGCCTCCATCTCGGTCGCGGCATAGAAGACGCCGCCACCTTCCAGTTCCTCGAGCCTGTCCAGGGGCAGCCGGCGGTACTGGACGCCGGTGCTGACCAGCACGGCCTTCGCGCAGACGATGTCCCCATCGTCGAGGGACGCGCAGAACGTGCCGTCCGCCCGGCGCTCGAGCCCCTCGACCCGGCGCGGCATGGCAAAGCGCGTGCCGAATTTCAGCGCCTGTATCTGTCCGCGATAGACGAGGTCCGTGCCGCTGATCCCGGTGGGAAAGCCCATGAAGTTCTCGATCCGGCTCGACGTGCCTGCCTGCCCGCCGATCGCGGTGTCTTCGATGACGAGCGCGCAAAGCCCTTCGCTTCCGGCATACACGGCAGCCGCAACGCCGGCAGGCCCGCCGCCCACGATCAGGATGTCGTAAAGCGTCTCCCGGCACACATCGAGATCGAGATTGAGGCGCTGCGCGATCTTGCGCGGCGTCGGATCGTCCAAAATCTCGTCCTTGGCAAAGATGACCGACGGTTCGTGTCCCGCCAGATTGCAAACGCCCACGGTTTCCTCGTCCGACCCGTCCAGATCGAAGCTCTGGAAGGGGATGCGGTTGCGTGACAGGAATTGCTCGACATTGCGTACGGCACTGTCGCGGTCGGCGCCGATGATCTTGATCGAACTGTTGCGGGCCTCGAACTGGCGGCGCCTGCGCGCGGCGAACACCGTAATGACGTGATCCGACAATTCGGGCACGCGGCCCATCAACTCCAGCATTTCCAGGCGCGGCACCTCGATCGTGCGCGTTTCCTTCGCCGCGCGCATCGGCAGGAAGATCGCACCCGCATTGAGGAAGGAAAGCTCGCCCATGAACTGCGTCGGACCGAGCGAGGCGTCGATCATGCGTTCGCCCGAATAGGGATCGACAACCTCGATCTCACCTTCGACGACATAGACGAAGCGGTCCAGCACATCGCCGACCTTTGCCACCATGTCCCCGCGTGCATAGGTCACTTCCGTGCCGATATCGCAGATCATCGCGACATGCGCATCGGACAGCGGGACGCGCTTCAGCGTCTCAAGGTCTTCGCCGAAATTTTCCATGGGCGAAACGATACATCCGCCGCTGCGAAATAGCTACGGTCTGGCGCCGCGTTGCCGCCGGGCCGCGGCTTGTCAGTCGTCGCTCGCGACCTGCGCCGAAACGCTTCCGCCCATGATGTCGTAGGCCGCGTCGATCATTTCCGGGATATCGACGGGCTCGCCTTCGGTCCGGTTTTCGAGTTCGGCGATCACCATGGAAATTGCTTTTGCGCGCTTGCCGCCATGGGGGTCCGTCGCGATGGGTGCCAGGCTGAGCCCCGCCAGTTCGACCTTGCCTTCGCGGCCCTGCATGATGGCAGTCTGCAACCACAATCCCTGGTCGAAGGGGGCGAGGGCGGCGGCTTGTTCCAGAGCCGTGCGTGCCAGTTCGCTGGGGCTCTCGCCCCTGTCGGTATAGCTGCGGTAGTAGAAGATCAGCGGCAGGGGATGATCATTTTCCAGCGCATTGAGCGCCGAGAACGGCTGCATCGCATCGGCGTAGGCGGCGTCCATTGCATCGGCCTCGGCATCGCTTGCCAGCGCGAACATTGAATATCCCTTCTGGACATAGGCATTCTTGACCGCCGGGTTGTTGGCGATCGCCTTGTCTGCTGCCGCGATGGAGGCATCGTAATTGCCGGCATCATGCTCTGCTTCTGCCAGCGCGGACAACACCCAGGGGTCGCCCGGATAGGCTGCGGCGACCGCCTGTATCTCTGGCAGCAATTCCAGCGCTTCCTCCCTGTCGACCCCGCGCTGGGACTGGATGACCAGCGGCAACACTTCTGCGTGACCTTCGCTGACACGCCTGATGGCGACCGGCCCGATGGGCAGGGAACCGGGCTTCAGATTGTAGAACGAGGCCATCCGCTTCTTGCGCGATGCGTTCAGCTCGCTCTGCAGCACGTCGAGATCGCCGAACGCTTCCTCGGCGGCGCGGTAGGGGTTCGAGCCGCCTGCGAGCGCGCGCCAATAGGCCGATAATTGTCCTGCTCGTCCATCGGCAAAATTCAGATGGTGGTAGAGCGCCCAGGACCACGCGTAGAAACCGCCATTGTTGGGATTGGTGCGCGGGTCCAGCAATTCGCGGACGCTGTAATCGGCGGAATAGGCGAAATCGCCTGCGCGGTGATAGGCGGGTCGGTCGATATGGACGGAACCATCCTTCGGAAAACGGGCCGAGGCGAAGAATTCCGCCGACCCTTCGCGAAGCCAGGCGGGCATCGAAAAACGCGAGGCTCCGATCAGGAAATGGTGGGCGTATTCGTGCAGCAGAACCGTCATCGAGAAGCGCATCTCGCGGTGGCTGATACGAATATCCTGCACGAAGGCCCGGCTGGCCCCTGCGCGGGGGATGTAGAACCCGGCGATGTTCGCGCTGCTCTTGCCCGTTGCAAGCTTGGCGATTTTTCGCTGGTTACCGACAGCGAAGATGGTCACCCGGTTCGAAGGGCTTGGCGTCGCAATGTCGCGCCCGGTCAGGAATTCGAGCGCCGCGTGATAGCGTTCGAGCATGACCGTGAACTCTTCGACATCCTCTGCCTTGTCATCGGCATAGACGACGAAATGTTCGCTCGACGCTTCGTACCATTCGGCCCTTGCAGGCACGGCCAGAGTGAATGCAGCGATGAACGCGGCCAGAATACGCAAGATTGCCCCCGATATTTACTCGTTTGATGACAGGATACTGGAGGAAGACCGGTTTTTCCAGTGCAGAGGCTGGATCAGCTGCTGCGAGTATTATCGATATAGCGCCCGACATTCTTTGCCATCACGTCGAGCGGTGCATTGCCGCCCAGGATGACGGCGTCGTTAAACGCCTTCATGTCGTAGGCATCGCCGAGTTCCGCCTCCGCCCGTGCGCGCTGCGCCACGATCTGGCTGTGGCCCAGCTTGTACCCCGTGGCCTGTCCGGGCCAGCTGCAATAGCGGTCGACTTCGCTGGCGACTTCCTCTGCCTTGGAACCATTGCGCTGGACGAAGAAATCGACCGCGCGCTGCCGGCTCCAGCCCTTGGCATGCAGACCGGTATCGACGACCATGCGGCATGCCCGGAAGGCGAGCGATTGCAGATAGCCGAGGCGCCCGACCTTGAAATCGTCGTAAGCGCCCAGTTCGTCTGCCAGTTGCTCGCCGTAAAGCGCCCAGCCTTCGCTGAAGGGATTGAAGGCGAGGATGGACCGTATCAGCGGCAAGCGGTTGGAATATTCGCCCTCCCAGACATGGCCGGGGATCGTCTCGTGATAGGTCAGGTCGGCAAGGTCGTATTTGCGATGCAGGTCGGTGGTTCGCAAATTGATCCACATGCGACCCGGTATGGTCCCGTCCTTGCTGCCCGCCCCGCCATAGGCGCCGGGCGCCCCCGGTTCTTCTGCCAGCGGCAGGCGCTTCACTTCCAGATTGGGATCGACCAGCGTGTTGAAGGCGCGCGGCATCTGGCCGCGGATCCAGTCGATCCGCTCCTCGATGAACGCCATGATCTCGGCCCTACCGGGATCGCCTTGCGCAAACTGGTAGCGCGGGTCACGGGAAAGGCCCTGCATCCGCTCTCCCACAGTGCCGGTGGTGTATCCGATTTCGCGCAGGATGGGATCCATGCGGGCGTGGAGTTCTTCCAGTTCGGCCAGTCCCTGGCGGTGAATGTCATCTGCCGACAGGCGCGTCGTGGTGCTGGAGCGCAGGGCCCACGCGTACCATTCCTCGCCATGGGGGCGTTCGCGCATGCCGGGATCGCCGGTCGCCTCCCGCGCTTCGATCCGCAGTTCGGCAAGCTGGCTTTCCAGCGCCTCTGACACCGGTCCGCGGACCAGGGTCTCTGCATCGTCGGCGTAGCGTTCCGGCAGCCCGTTCTCGCGAAGGTTCATCCGCATCTGCGCGGCGAACAATTCCCCCGAAACGGCATCACTAAGCGTCCGGCTCAATTGCGAATCCGCTTTTTCCAGCAGGAAATCGGGCGGCACGACACCGAGGCCCCGAGCGGCCTCCATTCGCTGCCGCTCTCCGTCCAGAACGGACGGTAGCTGCTCCAGCCGCGCGAGATAGGCATCGGCATCCTGCGCCGTCTTCAGCGGGTGGGTCGAATCCATGAAGCGCGGCATGTCGAGATAGGTCCCGACATTCTGGATCACGACATAGGGGGCGGTTCGCCAGCTGCCGACAGGTGTGTCGCCATAGGGAAGGGCGAACCCGTCGAGCGCCAGCTCGTATCCGCTTTCCACGACTTCCAGATTCGTGCGCTCCTCCGCGCCCAGGCTTTCCTTCGGGAACGCGCGGATGGTCGCAAGGTCGGCTCGCAGCGTATCGGCAAAGGCCTGCTGCCCGGCCGGCGACTGGTCCTCCAACCGGCTCCTGAGCCCGGCATACTGGCCGGTATCGACGCCGAGCACGGTCGCGCGCTCCGGCTCGTGCTTCAGCAAATTGTAGCCCACCTGTTCGAGCAGCGCCTTGGCCATGGCATCGCCGCTACCCGCGAGCGGCGCTGTATCAGCCGCGACCGTGCTCCGCGTACAGGCGGGAATTGCGGCAAGCGTGACAGCGGCGCCAAGGCCGGAAAGGGCTTGGCGCCGCGTGATGTCATATGTTTTCCGGTTCATGCTGCGCAGGGTGGCCCCGCAGTATGTCCCGTGTCAATCGACTGAAGGATCAGTCGAGAAACTCTGCCGGAACCTTGCCGCCATTGCGCGACAGTTCCTGCATCGTCTTGCGGTGCAGCCAGATATTGTCTTCCGCGCTGCCCGAATAATCCTCGCGTCCGAGCTCCGTGGCGAGCGCCTTGCGGTTTTCGTAGCTCGGGTCGACGCCGATCAGCTTCAGCAGGTCGACGATGGAAGTGCGCCAGTTCAGCCGGTCGGCACCCGGCATGGAATCGAGGCGATTTTCCACATTCACCACATCGACGCGGGCCGATGTCTGGGCAGGGGTGCTGGGCGTGGCAGCGGGACGCGGTGGCGCCGTGGTGGGCGTAGTGGGCGCAGTCTCCGCCTTCTTGTCGTCATCGCCGAAGATCGCGTTCTTGATCGAACTGAAAATACCCATAAACATTCTCCCTGAAAGAGCCTTGCGGCGGATTGCCGCGCGTTCCTCTAATCAGCGTTTCGAATGCCGGTTCGTTCCGCGACAGGCGGCCGGGAAAAGCGTATTCAATTTCAGGAGATGTCCCGTGGCCAGCGTATTCTTGTCGATTGCCATGCTGGGTGTCTTTGCGCTTGTCGTCGGTGCGGTTCTTCTGTGGCGTCGCGGGGTCCGGAAGCAGGCGGGACTGATGATCGTGGCGGCGCTCGTGCTGCTTGCAAACGTCCTGATCTGGACCGTCCCCGCAGGCGATGGCATTTCGCCGGCGGACCGCGCGGCGGGCGAGCGCGCTTTGCCGGATGATGCGGCGCCGGACGCCTGAACGCCGGGCCGCACCTTCCGTCACGATATCCCCGTCCGGCTCAGTCCGGGATTTGCCAGCGAACGGCGCTGGTAAACGAACCCGCAGTCTTATGCCCGGACGTATCGCGAGCGGCCTCGAAGCGGGCCCTGCGGGTGGCGAGATCGCAGGTCGCCTCGTCGAGCGCAGCGTGACCGGTGGACCTGGTAATCGTGCATCCGGTCACGCGGCCGTTGGCCGCAACGTCGAGGCGGAAGCCGGCGGTGCCTTCGTAACCGCGCCTGATCCAGCTGCTGCGGTAATCCTGCGTCGTGATCCATTGCGACTGGTCGTTGCTCGGCCGCGTGGCGACCGCGTCGAATGTCGGCGAAGGCGTCGGTGCGGGGGCGAATGAAGGCGCAGGCTGCGGAATGGGTGCCGGTGCGGGGGCCGGGATGGGCGCGGGCCGGGGCAGGGGCATGATATTGGTGGAACTGACATCGGGCCGCGGTGCGGGAATATTGATGGGCGCATCCGGCACGTAGCGTTCAGGCTCGGGCAGAGCCGGGGTCTCGTCGCGCGGCTGCGGTTTTTCACGCGGCGGGGGAGGCGGCAGCGGAATGTCGTCGACAATCAGTGGCTTGTCGTCAGCCTGCGGTACGAAATTCGTGGCCAGCCCGGTGACCAGCGCCAGCCCGATGGCTGCATGGACGATGACCACACCGCTGATTGCCGTGGTTTGCCGGGCCGAAGTGGGTTGGTTGACGTAGGACATTGCGCTCTCCTCTCGCTTACTGACGGCCGGCGGGTTCTTCCCGCTTCTGACACCCAAGAAACTGAATGTTACAACATTACAATTTTGAGGCAACAGGAATTGCGTTTTATAAGAGGACCTTGGCAATGATTGTCAGTGTACCTTGAAGCTCGCAAAAAAAAGGCGGCCCCGTGGAGGGCCGCCTTTCATGCCGTCGCGGCAATGACTGCGCTTCAGCGCGTCACTTGATCGGGCAGGACGGATCCAGCCGGAAATCGAGATAATTGTCGACCGACGCCATCAGTTCGGCCTGTTCGTTCTCGAAGAAGTGGTTTGCGCGCGGGATTTCCTCGTGATGGATCGTGATGTGCTTCTGGGTGCGCAGCTTCTCGACCAGTTTGCCGACCGCAGGCGGCGGAACGACGGTGTCCTGCGCGCCATGCACGAAGATGCCGCTGGCGGGGCAGGGCGCAAGGAACGAAAAATCGTACATGCTTGCCGGTGCGGCAATCGACAGGAAGCCGCGAATCTCCGGGCGGCGCATCAGCAATTGCATTCCGATGAGCGCGCCGAAACTGACGCCGGCGACCCATGTCACCTGCGCTTCTTCATGGATCGACTGCACCCAGTCGAGAGCGGCAGCGGCGTCGGACAATTCGCCTATGCCGTTGTCGAAACTGCCCTGGCTGCGACCGACGCCGCGGAAATTGAAACGCAAGGTCGCAAAGCCGCGATCGACGAACGTCTTGTACAGGCGCTGCGTGATCTGTTCGTTCATGGTGCCGCCGCCCTCGGGGTGCGGATGCAGGATCATGGCAACAGGGGCGCGCGGACGCGGCGGGGGAGAGAAACGGCCTTCGAGACGGCCTTCGGGGCCGGGAAAGATCACTGACGGCATGGATGCAAATACCTAGTCTGGAATTAAGCCCGCAAGTAACGCACGCTGGTGACGCAAGGGGGACGGGCGCTATATAGGGACAAAACGCCATTTCGCAATTGCGCTAACCATAGGCAGCCGTCGTCATTTCCGATCGTATCTATCTCGACCATGCCGCAACCAGTCCCCTGCGTCCCGAAGCGCGAAAGGCGGTCGAGGACGGGCTGGGGAAATGGGCCAATCCCTCCAGTCCCCATGCGGAAGGGCGCAGCGCGCGGCGCCTGCTGGAAGATGCGCGGGACCGGACGAAGGCAGCGCTCGGCTGGCAGGGCGAGTGCATTTTTACCAGCGGCGCCAGCGAGGCGGCCGCCCTTGCGGTGGTCCGTGCCAAGACCGGCGCGCGCCTCGTCAGCGTGGTGGAACACGATTGCATCCTGCAGGCGGCCCCTGACGCAGAACAGCTTCCGGTAAGCGGCGATGGCGCCGTCGACATCGATAATCTTGCCGAGGCCGTCCAGCGGGAGAAGCCGCTGGTTGCGGTCCAGCAGGTCAATTCCGAGACCGGCAACGCACAGGACCTGAGCGAAATCTCGCGCATCGTGGGGGAGGCGGGCGGCCTGCTGCTGGCCGATTGCGCGCAGGGCGCGGGCAAATTCACGCTGCCGCCATGCGACATGGCGATCGTGTCCGCGCACAAGTTCGGCGGTCCCGTCGGCATCGGAGCCTTGCTGGTGAAGGACTACGCCATGCTCGAGCCGAGCGGCGGGCACGAGCGCGGCTATCGCCGGGGAACGGAGAACCTACCCGGTGCGCTCGGGATGGCTGGCGCGCTGGAGGTTGCTGGCGAGCCCTACGTTGCGGCAGACGTGCTGGAACCCCTGGAACGGTTCGCCAGGGACTGCGTGGCGGCGGGCGGGACCATGCTTTCGCAGGCCCTGTCCGATCCCACGCCCTATATTCGGGCCATTGCGATGCCGGGGATGAGCGCTACGGCGCAGGTCATGCGGTTCGACATGGCGGATATTGCCGTGTCGCAGGGCAGTGCCTGCTCTTCCGGCACGATGAAGACGAGCCGCGTGCTGGAGGCGATGCAGGTCGACCCAGGGGTCGCCGCCAACACCATCCGCGTCAGTTTCGGCTGGAACACCACGCGCGCCGACGTGGAACGCTTCTGCGAGGTATGGCTTGATCTGGCAAAGGGCTGACAGATCCGGCCCCTTCGTGACCACGCCCCCTACGACAACGCCCTGAACGACCGGACACCGCATGATATACCTTGATTACCAGGCAACGACGCCGCTCGCGCCCGAAGCGCGCGACGCCATGCTGCGCTGGCTGGACGGGCCGGACGGCGCAGGCTTCGGCAATCCCCACAGTCCGCACCGGATGGGACGGCAGGCGGCAGCCGCCATCGAACTCGCCCGCGACCGTGTGGCGGCGCTGTTCCCGGCGGGCGGGAAGGTGATCTTCACCAGCGGCGCGACCGAGGCGGTCAATCTGGCGATGAGAGGCACACGGTCGCACCGGAGCGGCAGCGATGGTGGCGAGGGCGCGATATCCGTCTCCGCGATCGAGCATGCGGCCGTGCTCGACACTGCGAAATCGCTCGGCAGGTGTCACGAGCTCAATGTCGCGAAGAACGGGCAGTGCAATACGAAGCAGGACCTGCCGGCCGACACGCGGCTGGTCGCCGTGATGCAGGTGAATAACGAGATCGGGACGATCCAGCCCACGGTCGACTGGCATCGCAAGGCGAAGGAGAGCAACGCCCTTTATCTGTGCGATGTGGTGCAGGCCTTCGGTAAGATGGAAGTTACAGGCGCCGACATGATCGCGGTCAGCGCGCACAAGCTGCACGGGCCCAAGGGGATCGGTGCGCTCTGGATACGAAACGGGTTGGAGCTGGACGAGGTACAGACCGGTGGCGGCCAGGAAAGCGGCCTTCGTTCCGGCACGTTGAGCCCGGCACTGTGCGCCGGTTTCGGCGCGGCAGCGCACGAGGCAAAGGAGCGCATGTCCGCCGACATGGACCACGTGGAGAAGCTGTGGACTCGGGCGCGCGACCTGTTCGATGGCTGGGACATCAATGGCAGCGAGGAAGCAAGGTACCGCGGCAACCTCAATATCCGGCGCAAGGGGTTGGACGTGAACCGCTTGATGTCGGAATGCCGCACGGTAATGTTCTCGGCAGGTTCCGCCTGTGCCAGCGGTTCGGGCCGTCCGAGCCATGTGCTCAAGGCTATCGGCCTGTCGGACAAGCAGGCGAAAAATTCGATACGCCTCGGTTTCGGCCGATATACGACGATGGACGATCTCGAAGCTGCGGCGAAGCAGATCAACGATGCGGCACGCTCGCAAGGGGTATTGCAATGAAGGTGACGTTCGAAACCCCGCAGGGCGAGCTAGTCGAGGCCGAAGCGGCCGAAGGCGATGTGCTGCTCACGGTGGCGCAGGATGCAGGAATGCCGCTGGAGGGAACCTGCGAAGGCCAGATGGCCTGCTCGACCTGTCATGTCATCGTGGAGAGGGACTGGTTCGCGGCCCTGCCCGATGCCAGCGAGGAAGAGGAGGACATGCTGGACCTGGCCTACGGCGTGCGCCCGACCAGCCGCCTGGCCTGCCAGATCGTGCTGGAAGAGGAGCTGGACGGGCTGACCGTCGCAATCCCAGCAGAAGCGCGGGACATGAGCGAAGGCTGAGCGGCATCCGCGCGTAAGCGCTTGTTATCCACTATCGACATTCATGCTGAATTCCCGCTCGCGTACGATGTAAACGGGTGAAGGTTCTCCGGATGATGCGGCATCCAAACGGGCTGCCGTCGCCAGCATATGCTCGCGCAGACGGCAGTGCATTTCCCACCCGCATTTCGGATCGCTTGCGCGGGCCATGAAACGAACCTTCATCGCCTGTGCATTCTGCCCGACGACTTCGCAAACGGCATCGTCGGGATCGATCACGTCCTTGTCGCTTTCGACGAATTCGCGGAATGGCGCGCGCAGTGCCTCGACGTCCGCACGGTTGTCCAGTTCCAGCTCGACATGGACCATCAGGCTGGGATCGCGCTTGGTCCAGTTTTCGAAACTGTTGCCGGTGAAGTCGCTCAATGGAGCGATGACTCGTCGCTCGTCCCACGTGCGAAGCCGCAGGTGGGTAAAGCCGATCTTTTCGACATAGCACCATTGCCCGCCGTAATAGATCGCATCGCCTATCCTCGCGGTCTGGGCGAACGCGATCTGGATGCTCGCCATGATGTCGCCCAAAATCTTCCGCGCGGCGAAAACCAGAACGAGGCCAAACACACCGGCCGAAGCGATGATGGAAAAGCCCAGCGTACTCGACAGGTTGCTCGCCACCAGCAGGAAGCCCACGGCCGCCAGGAGCAGAAGCGCGGTAACGATACGCCGGATTGCGCTCATTTTCGTGTAGAAATTGCGGTCTTCGTTATTGTCCGGCGATTCCAGCTGATCCGTCCTGCGGTCGGTCGCGAAATCGAAAAGGGCCTCGATCACGGCGAGCGTGATGCCCAGGACCGCTGCAATGACAAGCGTGAGCTGCAGCGGATCCAGAAGATCCTTCACCGGTCCCGACAAACGCAGGAAGGCGGTGCGTACGATCGCGAAGGTGCCAGCGAA
The DNA here is from genome assembly GCF_042851395.1 of Altererythrobacter sp. MTPC7. NCBI lineage: Bacteria > Pseudomonadati > Pseudomonadota > Alphaproteobacteria > Sphingomonadales > Erythrobacteraceae > Altererythrobacter > Altererythrobacter sp. MTPC7. Next base: position 173,648 of record NZ_BTGS01000004.1, read on the forward strand.
AGCAAGCAATGTCGCAGGTATGTGAATGGCGCGCAGCACGCCGTTCACCATCGTGTCTTCGCTCGCACGGCGGCGCCAGCGCCTGATCGCCAGGTATGTCAGCGCGGCTGCAAAGGCCGATACCAGCAGGATCAGGGGCACGGCGATCACTTCCCACCAAGCGAGGGTCCAGAAAGCCTGCTTGCGTAGCGGCGCGGGCAAGGCGCGCTCGAAGTTCGTCGGTCCGAGCTGCTTGTATAGCGCAGGGACGTTGGCCACGGTCTGGCGGCTGAATACCCAGACCGGCTCCCCGCCCGGTGCACGAACGCGGGCAATACGGATGGGCACGGTTCGGTCGGCCAGTTCGAGGCTGTTCAGGGTGAGTGATCGGCGCGCGGTACCGGCCATCGGGTCCTTGCTACTGGTTTCGGTATCGACAGCGTCGGGGCGATCGGGAAGGCTGGCCCATTCGATCGTCATCGACCGATGGAGCAGATCGTAAAGCTGTGCAGACAGTTCCTCCGCCGATCGGCCATTTGCGCGGGTATCGACACTCGCGAGGTCGAGTGCCGCAGACGCGCGCGTCCAGTCATTCTGCTGTCCCGCTTCCATAAAGCTTTCTAGCGGCCCCATCGGCGTACTGAGATCGAGGGGTGTGACGCCGGGCGCGGTCGCATTGTCGAGCTTCTCGACTTCATAGACGAACGCCTCCGATCCCTGTGCCACTTCCCGCTCGCTCTGTGCGAGAGCCGGGATAGCGCCGAGCGCGAGGCCGAAGATGATGAAAAAACGGGCGATGCTTTGCGATAGGAACCCCATGCCGGACCCAATGACCGATACGGCCAAAAGGTCCGGCGGGGGTACGGGAGTTTCTTCCCGTGATGTTTAAGAAGTGGAGGCGAAGCGGCGATTGACCTTCCTGCCCGCCCACACGAACCCCGCTACGGGCGCGATGATGGCGCCCAGCACGATCATGATTGCCAGCACCCAGCCCATGATACTGCCGAGCGAGCCGAGTGTCGCCTGGACCGGTTTCAGGAAATCACTGGTGACGGGCGCGCCGGTTTCGTAGCGGACCGTTACTTTGCTGTAGGCGACGCGGCCTTCCATTTGCTTCAGCCAGCTGCGAGCCTGATCGATTTCCTGGTTCACCTGCGCCACGCTGCGCTCTGCCTCGACCAGTTCATCGATCGATCCGCGCCGGGTTCGCAGGACCTCGCTCAAGCGGTCGCGAAGCGCCTCGCGGGTCCGGAGCCGCGCTTCGGTATCCACGATCTGCTTGCTCAGCTCTTCGGCTGCAATTTCCGCCGAGACGAGTTCGGCGCCTGCGTCTTCCGCCTCGTCTTCCAGCAGGGCGCCGAAGGCCCGGGCCTGCCGCGCTGCGACCCGCATTTCCAGGATGCCGCGAACATCTTCGGCTTCCTCACCCGTCTTGCTCATCCCGGTAATCTGGCAGCTTGCCGGGCCTTGTTGTTCGCAGAGATTGGCGTGGGTCCGTTGGAGCGGGCCGATGTCTTCGGCCGGCAGCGCCCAGCCGTAGTCGTAATCGTAGGCGAGCTGGGGGAGGTTTTCCGGGACGGGTTCCAGCTCGGGCAGGGACGTATCGGTCATTTCCGCCCCGGTCATCTCAGGCCCGGTCTCGGCGGCGATGTCGGCCGCGCTATCCGCCTCTGCCTGCATCGTAGCAATTTCGGACCGATCGGTTGTCGCCGCAACGTCACGCCCCGGACCCTGGTCACACCCCGAGAGCATGACGGCCATCACCGCCGCCCCTGCCAGGAGGAATTTCTGTCCGTTATGCATGTGCCTCATTTTAGCCTCCTTCTCGCCATTATTGCGCCATAATTTGGACACATTCGGGAAAAGAAGGCAAGTCAAAAAGAAAACGGGCCCCTCAGCATTTCGCGGAGAAGCCCGTCTTTCTTAAGTTTTTCGAGTGGGTTAGGCGTTTTCTTCGACGCGCTCCTGGACCCTCGCAATCAGGGCATCGGAGAAGGCCGGAATGTCGTCCGGATTGCGGCTGGTGATGAGATTGCCATCCTGTGCGACTTCCGAGTCGACCACATTTGCGCCGGCATTTTTGAGGTCGGTCCGAACCGACGGCCAGCTGGTCACGGTCTTGCCCTTCACGATGTCTGCTTCGACGAGTAGCCAAGGTGCGTGACAGATTGCGGCGATCGGCTTGCCCGCCATGTCGAAATCCTTGACCAGCGCGACCGCGCGCTCGTTGATGCGCAGGACGTCCGGGTTGATCTGGCCACCGGGCAGCAGCAGCGCATCGTACCCTTCGCAATTGCTGATCTCGTCAAGAGTCGTGTCGACCTTGACGCTGTCGCCCCAGTCATCCTTGTCCCAACCCTTGATTTCACCGGATTCGAGGCTGACGACGGTCGTTTCGATCCCGGCGTTTTCGAGATTGGCCTTCGGCTTCATCAGTTCGGACTGTTCGAAACCGTCCGTGGCGAGAATGAGAACACGTTTTGTCATGAGGGTACTCCTTGATTTGCTGTTACCCGATCAATCGACGGGGACAGTGCGCGGTTCCCTGCTGACAGGCGAAGCGTGGCGGTGATAGGGCAGGGCGTATGGCAGCTTCAGACGTTACCGATAAAGAGCCCGATCCGTTCGACGCGATCGTCGATGCGCCGTTCGATTCCGCGCTGGAAGAACGCTATCTCGTCTATGCGCTCAGCACGATTACCGCGCGGTCCCTGCCCGATCTGCGCGACGGCCTGAAACCGGTTCATCGCAGGCTGCTATGGGCGATGCGTCAATTGAAGCTCAATCCGACCGATGCATTCAAGAAGAGCGCCCGCGTGGTCGGCGATGTCATCGGCAAGTATCACCCGCATGGCGATGCGTCGGTCTATGATGCCATGGTCCGCCTCGCGCAGGATTTCGCCCTGCGGTACCCGCTGGTGGAGGGGCAGGGCAATTTCGGGAATATCGACGGCGATAATGCCGCCGCCTACCGCTATACCGAAGCGCGCCTGACCCGGACGGCCCTGCGCCTGATGGAAGGGCTGGACGAGGGTACGGTCGATTTCATCCCGACCTACAATAACGAGGATGAAGAGCCGGAAATCTTCCCTGGCCTGTTCCCGAACCTGCTGGCGAACGGGGCGAGCGGTATCGCGGTCGGCATGGCGACCAATATTCCCAGCCACAATGTCGCCGAAGTGGTCGATGCGACGCTGGAATTGATCGACAATCCGCATGTCGAGCATGCACGCCTGATGGAACTGTTTCAGGGCCCGGACTTCGCCACCGGGGGCATCGTGCCCGAAAGCGCGGAAACGATCAGCGCGGCCTATGAAACGGGCCGCGGGTCCTTCCGGGTTCGGGGCCGGTTCCACGCGGCAGAGGCGGAAAAGGCGGACGATGCCGAGGCCGGTATCGAGCGGCTGGGCGGCGGCCAGTGGCAGCTCGTCATCAGTGAAATCCCCTATCAGGTGGCCAAGGGCAAGCTGATCGAGCAGATCGCGCAGGCGATTGCCGACCGCAAACTGCCGATCCTCGACGATGTCCGCGACGAAAGCGACGAACAGATCCGCATCGTGCTTGTCCCGCGCAGCCGGAATGTCGATCCCGAATTGCTGAAGGAAAGCCTGTACAAGCTGACCGACCTCGAAGTGCGCTTCGGCCTCAACCTCAACGTGCTTGATGCGACGCGCACGCCAATGGTGATGGGCCTGAAGGAATTGCTGGGCAATTGGGTCGCCAGCCAGATCGATATCCTGCAGCGCCGCAGCCAGCACCGCCTCGACCAGATCGCGCGGCGGCTGGAACTGGTCGAAGGCTACATCATCGCCTTCCTCAATCTGGACCGGGTGATCGAGATCATCCGGACCGAGGACGAGCCAAAGGCCGTCATGATGAAAGAATTCAGCCTGACGGATCGGCAGGCCGAAGCGATCCTGAACATGCGGCTTCGGTCCCTTCGCAAGCTGGAAGAGATGCAGCTGCGGCAGGAAAAGGACGACCTTCTCGCCGAGAAAGACGAGCTGGAAAAGCTGCTCGGCAGTCCGGCCCGCCAGCGCACGCGGCTCAAGAAAGACCTGAAGGCGCTGCGCAAGGAATATGGCGAAGATACCGCTCTGGGTGCGCGCCGGACGACTATCGCCGAGGCTGCTCCGGCGGTCGAGTTCAGCATGGACGCCATGATCGAGAAGGAGCCGATCACGGTCATCCTGTCGAAACGCGGCTGGATCCGCGCGGCGAAGGGCCATGTCGACCTGGCCCAGGAATTCAAGTTCAAGGAAGGCGACGAACTGGCCTTCATCGCCCACGCCCAGACGACGGACAAGCTGTTGCTGGCGACCGACAACGGACGTTTCTTCACCCTCGGCGCGGACAAGCTTCCGGGCGCGCGCGGTTTCGGCGAACCGGTCCAGTCGACACTCGATATCGATGCAGAGGCGAAGATCGCCGCGCTGATTGTTCACGCGAAGGACAAGCGCGTTCTGCTCGCCGCCGACACGGGCAAGGGCTTCGCTGCCGAGACATCCGAACTGCTCGCAGAAACGCGCAAGGGCAGGCAGGTCGTCAATCTGAAAGGCGATGCGAAGCTGGTCGTGGTGCGTCCGATCGATCCCGCTCACAATCATGTCGCGGCCGTGGGCGAGAACCGCAAGCTGGTCGTCTTCAACCTTGAAGAACTGCCGGTCATGGCGCGCGGGCAGGGCGTCAAATTGCAGAACTACCGCGATGGCGGACTGTCCGATGCGACAACCTTCGTGCTGGAGGACGGGCTTAGCTGGCAGATGGGCGGCAAGGGCGATCGGACACGGACCGAAACCGACATCTGGCAATGGAAGGTTGCGCGCGGCGGGGCCGGGCGGATGCCGCCGCAGGGCTTCCCGAAGGACAACAAATTTACCTGATCGCTATTCCGCTGTCAGGGCGGCAAGGATGTCCTCGACCCGTGCGCGGCCGGGAAAATCCTCTTCGATCCACTGCGCCTCTACGGCCTGCAGCAATCGCGCGACACCAGGCCCCGTGGCGAGGCCGCGTTCCACGATCTCTCCGCCTTTCAGGGGCAAGCGCGGCGGCTCCCATCCGCTCAGGGTATCAAGGGGTGCCCCGGCCAGCAGGACGCGGTCCCGCGCGCATTCCATGCTGTTTTCATAGGCCAGCGCACGCGCGCGGAGCGGATCGCTGGTCTTGCGCCGTGCGACGCAGCACAGATGGGCCCGCTGCTTGCGTGACAGCCGCAGCCGCGCGGCAACGCTTTCCGCGACGGTCTCTATCGCGGGGAGGAGCGCGGACAGGCGGCGCAGGCCGGATTGCTCGACAGCGAGCGTCTGTTCGTGAGCGACGAGAGCATCGAGCACCGCCACCGTGCCCGCCGTGCTTTCCGGCAGTACGACCTGCAGTACACCGCGTTCGTGCATCCGGCGGATGGTGGCGGACGGGTCCGGTAGGGTCAGGATCGACAGCAATTCGCCTGCAACGCGCTCCCGGCTGAGGCCTTTCATCGTGTCCGCCAGTTCGGCGCAGGCGTCCTCTGCCTCTTCATCCAGTTCCGATCCGAAGCGGGCCTGGAAGCGGTAATATCGCAGGATGCGCAGATGATCCTCGCGTATGCGTTCGCGCGCATCGCCGATGAACCGGACCCGGCGATCGGCCAGATCACGCAGCCCGCCGAAATAATCCGAGATTTCCAGAGTTTCGGGATTGGCGAACAGGGCGTTGATCGTGAAATCGCGGCGGGCCGCATCCTCGCGCCATTCCCTTGCGAACGCGACGGTCGCGCGCCTGCCGTCGGTGGCAACATCGCGGCGCAGCGTCGTCACCTCCACCGGGCCGCCGGGAAGGACGGCAGTGACCGTGCCATGGTCGATCCCGGTCGGCACGGTCCGGATACCGGCATCGGCCAGCAGCCGCATGACCTGGTCGGGATGGAAGGTCGTCGCCGCGTCGACATCGTTGACCTCGGCGCCCAGCAGGGTGTCCCGCACTGCGCCGCCGACCCAGCGAATATTGTCGTTTCCCAACGCGCGCACCAGCGCAGCGAGATCGCTGCGCCGTGTCCACTCAGCTTCGGGCAGGAAGTCAGCCATCGAACAGCTCCGTCAGGCGCATCCGGCGCGAAAGGTTCGAAATGATGGCTGCCGTGACGCCCCAGATCCGGTAACCTTCATATTCCATCTCGTAATAGGTGCGTTGCGCACCCTTCCACATCACGGTGTTGGAGGCGTAGTTGGAGCGGTCGAACAGCGTGTCGAGGGGTATTTCGAACCAGCTTTCGACCTCGCCCGGATTGGGCACCAGCGGCAGGTCGGGCGGTACGACGCCCAGCACCGGCGTCACTTCGAAGCCGGTTCCGGTGACGTAGACATCGCTCGACCCGATGACGCGGACACGGGCAGGCGGCAGGGCGAGTTCTTCGTCCGCTTCGCGCAAGGCGGCCTCTACCGGCGTTTCCCCGGCGTCGATCTTTCCGCCGGGGAAGGCGACCTGTCCTGGATGGCTGCGCAAGTCGCGCGGGCGGCGGGTCAGGATGACGCCGGGCCGCGGACGCTCGGTCACGGGAACGAGCACGGCGGCGAGGCGCGTGTCGTCGTCGGCGAAATCCTCGTCGGTCAGCAGGCCGTCCAGTTCCTCGCCATGGCCATCGTCGAAAATGCGCTTCAGGCGGTCGAACAGGTCACTCATGCACCCGCTTTATCCGGAAGGAGTGAAAACGTCTCCCCCCCGCTGGACACTTTCCAGTCGTCACCTTCTGCAAGGGCGATTTCCGCCAATTGCTCGTAAGTCGAGCGGTTGAGCCGCGCCTCGGTGCCCCGGCGCACGCCGACGTAAAGGGCAGGGGCGTCAGTGTCTCCGCGCGCGATGATGGGATGGTCCGGCCCGGCGATCACCAGTTCGTCCGTGTTCAGCCGAATGGCGAGGGCGCCGTCCCTTTGCGCGACATCGGTCGCGACGAAGGCCGCGTCCTCTACCTCTATGCTCAGCTTCTCGAACGGAGAGACCAGATAATGCGCCCCGTTGCCGTCGCGGATCAGCAGCCCGGAGAAGGCACGGACCATGGCCTGCCGCCGGATCTCGCCGCCATCGTGATACCATTTCCCGTCCGCGGCTATCCGCATCAGGCTGTCGCCTTCCTTCTGCGGTGCCCAGCCTTCCACGGGCGGCAATTTACGCGCAGCGACCTGCTCCGCGATTTCCGAAAGGGTCAGGCTGGCGAGTTCGGGAGGGGGTTCGTAAGGCATGGTAAGGGGCGAACGCACCAGATAGCGGAATTTTCCCGGCCAGCGCGCGGGCCGGCTCTATTCAGCGGCAGGCTTCCACGCCTCCAGCATGCCTTCCGCCGGCAGGATTGCGGGGTTGGGCGTGCGGACCAGCAACCGGGCCGGATCGAACGGGCCGGGACAATGCCAGCCCGCCGTATGCGCCGCCGTGAAATCCCAGCGCCCGTAATAGTCGGGATCGCCGATCATGACCTGCGGTAGGACAGGGCTCGAGCCGGCACTTGCATCGAGCGCGCCCAGTGCTGCGCCCATTAGTGCCTTGCCGAATCCCTCACCCTGCAAGGCTGGCATGACGGCGACGGGGCCGACCATGATAAGCGGATGCCGCCGCCCATCGGGATCGATCAGGGCGACGGGCCAGAGCTGGATCGAACCGGCGAGATAGTCATCGTCGTCCAGCGCGGCGAAGCTCAGCCCCTCCAGCCACTGCGTCCCTTCGCGAATGCGGTAGGCCGTTCGCGCATGGCGGCCCTCCCCGAAGCTTTCATCGAGCAGGGTTTCGACCAGCGAGGGGTCGACGGAGGACAGGGGAACGAGCGTTGCCATAGCTGGCGTGCGCTAGGGCCCGATGTCCTCCGCGTCGAGCGCAATCCGCCTATTCCGCCACCAAGCGCAAATGCGCCTGTCGGCTGTTATCAATTGGCCGGAGCCAGCTTGCGCAGCCGTGCGTTCTCACCATCTTCGAGGACGTAAAGAGCCCCGTCTGGCCCTTGCACGATCTCGCGCAGCCTTTCGCCCAGATCCCAGCGATTGGCTTCGCGGCCTGTCCTGCTGTCGATCCCGCCCATGGCGACCCGCACGATCGACATGGTCTTGAGATTGGCGATCAGTGCGTCGCCTTTCCAAGCGGGGAACATGTCACCGGTGTAGAACAGGAAATCGCCCGGCGCGATGACCGGGGTCCAGTTGACCACCGGACCGGCGAGGTCGGGACGGGCGTCGTTGTCGGGTATCGGCGTTCCGTCGTAATTGTCGCCATCCGACACCAGCGGCCATCCGTAATTCCTGCCCGGATCGATCAGGTTCAATTCGTCACCGCCCGCCGGGCCATGCTCCAGGTTCCAGAGCTGACCGTTCGGGTCGAAATCGATGCCCAGAGTGTTCCGGTGGCCGTAGCTCCAGATCTCGTCCGACGGGCTGCCCTGGTCGGCGAAGGGATTGCCGGCGGCAGGCGAGCCATCGAGATTGAGCCGAAGAATGGCCCCCAGATTGTTCGAAAGATCCTGCGCAGGCGTTTTCTTCTGACGGTCGCCGCTGGCGAGGACGAGATACTCCCCATCCGGACTGAAGGTAATGCGGTGCGAGTAATGCCCGCGGCCGCTCACTTTAGGCGTCTGACGCCAGATGACGTTCAGCCCTTCGACCGAGCACGCGTCGGCCTCCTCGCACAACAGCATGCCGCGACCTAGCGCAGCGCCGCGTGTGTCGCCGTCCCCGGCTTCGGCCCATGTCAGGTAGATCGTGCGGCGGTCCATGTCAGACGCACTTTCCGACGGCAGGAACGCGACATCGCCAAGGCCGCCCTGTCCGCCATAGTCTACTTCAGGCAGGCCATCGACCGTGACCATCTCGCGCGTAGCGGTGTCGACGATCTTCGCCGAGCCTCCCTTTTCGGTAATGAACAGCATCGAGGTGCCGGGAATGAAGTCCGCCGCCCATGGCTCGTCGAAGCGGCCCATATCCGTGATCGCGAACGGGCCGACCGTTTCGTCTATCGCTGCGGCCACACTCTGCGCCGAAGATGTCGATTGCGGCGCGACGGAGCTATCCCCGCCTGCCGATGCCTCGCAGCTTGCGAGCGCGAAGGCGAAGGGAGATAGGGCGACGGCGAGAAGGGTTTTGTTCGTGGTCATGATATCTGCAACGCCTCACGATTGTGCCGGGTCCCGCCCGGCGGATTTCAGCGCCGACGGGCCGCTGGTCGCCGGTGTCGACGAGGCGGGCCGCGGGCCGCTGGCCGGACCGGTTGTGGCGGGGGCGGTGATGCTGTGCAAGTCCCCCCCTGAAGGACTGGACGATTCCAAGAAGCTGACGGCGCGCCGCCGCGCTGCCCTGGACGAGCAAATCCGGGCGAAGTGCTCCTGGTCGGTTGCAGTAATCTCTCCCGCTGCGATCGACAGGCTCAACATCTTCGCCGCCACCATGCTCGCCATGTCTCTCGCGGTCGAGCGGCTGGAGAAAGTGCTGGGCAAACCCGTCGGGCAGGCTCTGATCGACGGCAACATGACCCCGCAGGGACGGACGGCGGAGTGGCGCTGGCCAGCGCGCGCAATCGTCGGCGGTGACGGGCTGGAGCCGTCGATCGGTGCAGCCAGCATCGTCGCCAAGGAATGGCGCGACCGCCTGATGATCGAGGCCGCGGCCGCATTTCCGCATTACGGGTGGGAAAGAAACAAGGGATACGGAACCGCAGAGCACCTTCATGCGCTGCGCACACACGGGGTCACACCGCTGCATCGCCGCAGCTTCGCACCCGTAGCACAGCAGGAGTTGCCCGTATGAACGGTTTCACATTCGACGATATTCCCGACCAGTCGGGCAAGACAGCGCTGGTGACCGGCGCGAATACGGGGCTGGGTTACGCCATCGCCGAAGCGCTGGCGCGCAAGGGAGCTGAGGTAATCCTCGCCTGCCGCGATAGCGGGAAAGCGGACGACGCCATGGAGCGGATCGCCGGGAAGGCGCCGGACGCGAAAACCCGGTTCCTGGAACTCGACCTGTCCGATCTCGGCTCCGTGCGCAGTGCGGCCAACACTGCTAAGAAGGAGAAGCGGATCGACCTGCTGATTAACAATGCGGGGATCATGATGCCCCCGCTCAGCCTTGCGATGGGTGTCGAATCGCAATTCGCGGTCAATCACCTCGGGCATTTCGCACTGACCGGCCTGTTGCTGGACAAGCTGGCAGAAGACGGCGGTGCGCGCATCGTCAACCAATCCAGCATCGCGCACAAGGGCGCGAAAATAGACTTCGAAAATCTGGACGGTAGCAACGGGTACCAGCGCCAGGCGTTCTACGGACAAAGCAAGCTGGCGAACCTGCTGTTTACCTTCGAACTCGACCGCCGGTTGAGAGCGGCCAAATCCAAGGTGAAGGCCTATGCAAGCCATCCCGGCATCGCGGGCACGGACCTTATGCGGAACATGGGGCCGCTGTCGATCCTGAGCAAGGTGATCGGCACCGTGCTGAACGACCCGCACGATGGCGCACTGCCAGCGTTGCAGGCGGCAACATCACCGGATGTGGAGCGCGGGGGTTACTACGGACCGTACGGCCTTGCCGAGATGAGCGGCAGGTCCTCCGGCCGGGCGATCGCGACACGCACGGCGCGCGATCCGTTGCTGGCGGCGCGATTGTGGGAAAAATCCATCGAACTGACCGATGTCGATCCGGGCCTCGACCCCGACATCATCGAGAACTGAGAGACCTTACTTGGCCACATCCATATTGCTGATCGTTGCCGGCCTCATCGGGCTGGCCCTGGGGGGTGAATTGCTGGTGCGCGGTGCCGTCGGCATTGCCAAGGCTATGGGCCTGTCCAACCTGCTGACTGGCGTCATCATCGTTGGCATGGCGACTTCGATGCCCGAACTGGTCACCAGCGTCGAAGCGGCGCGGGCCGGCTCACCCGAGATCGCCTGGGGCAATATCGTCGGGTCGAACATCTCGAACACGCTGCTGATTCTCGGCGCGACCGCATTGGTCGCGCCAATCGTACTGACCGGCCTGGGGCGCCGCGACGCCGCCGTGGCGCTGGGGGCGACCGCGATCCTGGTGGGACTGGCGTTCTGGCAGTCCGGCGCGCTCTGGATCGGTGCGGCGCTGCTTGCCTTGCTGGTGATCTATATCGTCTGGCGGTTGAATCATCCCCGCATCGCGGACGACGAGGAAGACCTCACCATCCCGAAACTGCCGATTGCCATCGTCCTGTTCGTGGCCGGCCTCGCCGCACTGGTCTTCGGCGGTGGCTGGCTGGTCGACGGGGCGATAGCAGTCGCCACGGTTGCCGGCGTCAGCGAGACGGTGATCGGACTGACGGTCGTGGCCATCGGCACTTCGCTGCCGGAACTCGCCGCATCGGTCGCGGCGGCGTTCCGCGGGAAACCCGGCCTCGCGATCGGGAATGTCGTAGGCAGCAATATCTACAACATCTTGCTGATCGGCGGGGCTACGATGCTGATGGCCCCGGTGGCTCTGCCGCGCGAAATCCTCGGAACCCAGAGCGCGATCCTGCTGGCGTCCGCCGTAGCACTGTGGGCCTTGCTGTGGGCCGGCAAGACGATCGGACGCGTGTTGGGCGGCGTGCTGCTGGCCGCGTTCACAGCCTACGTCATCGTCACACTGCTCTAAACGTCCTATCGAACAGGCAGGCGCAACAGCGTTAACGCGCTGGCGCGAGTCTTTTGCGCCACACCCCATCATGGTGAGTCCGGCGAAAGTGCGCGGACTCAATATCTTGTGCCGGACACCTTCTGCTCCCCCGAGCTTACGCCAAATTAACCATCTCCGTTTATAAATGCTCCCTTGACGCGGAGTCCGCTTGGACTCACCCTGTGGATAACTTGACGGGGAAGGTAATATCATGGGGGCCGACATGGTGGTTCTGGAAACCACGAAGCAGCGCAGTGCGAAAAAGGCGAAGCCGGTTACGGCCGCGAAGGAAACGCTGCCGCTGGGGCAGATCCTGGACGGTGACTGTGTCGAGCGGCTGCGCGAATTGCCCGATGCCAGCGTCGATCTCGTCTTTGCCGACCCACCTTACAATCTCCAACTGGGCGGCGATCTCAACCGGCCGGATGGCAGCCATGTCGATGCCGTGACCGATCACTGGGACCAGTTCGACAGCTTCAAGCTTTACGACGACTTTACAAAGGCATGGCTGACGGAGTGTAAGCGCATCCTGAAGCCCGACGGCGCCATGTGGGTCATCGGCAGCTATCACAATATCTACCGGGTCGGCACGATCCTGCAGGACCTCGGCTTCTGGATCCTGAACGACATCGTCTGGCGCAAGACCAATCCGATGCCCAATTTCCGCGGCACGCGCTTTACGAACGCGCATGAAACCCTGCTGTGGTGCAGCCAGGGCGAGAAGGCGAAATACCAGTTCAACTACCGCGCGATGAAGACGCTGAACGACGAGCTTCAGATGCGCAGCGACTGGGTGCTGCCGATCTGTTCGGGTGGGGAGCGCCTGAAGGACCGGCACGGCCACAAGGCGCACCCGACGCAAAAGCCCGAGGCGTTGCTCTACCGCGTCCTGCTCGCCACGACCGAGCGCGGCGATGTGGTGGTCGACCCGTTCTTCGGCACCGGCACGACCGGCGCGGTGGCAAAGAGGCTTGGCCGCGAATGGATCGGCTGCGAGCGGGAAGAAGCCTACCGCGAGACCGCGACGGCCCGCATAGCGAAGGAACTACCGCTCGACGAAAGCGCGCTCACCACGGTGAAGGCAGGACGAGCCGCGCCCAAGGTTGCATTCGGCGCCCTGGTCGAAAGCGGTATGCTGAAACCGGGGACGAAGGTTTTCGACAAGAAACGCCGATGGGAAGCGACGGTGCGGGCCGACGGTTCGCTCGTCCATGCAAAGCAGGTCGGATCGATCCATGGCCTCGGCAAGGAATTGCAGAATGCGCCCAGCTGCAATGGCTGGACCTTCTGGCATTACGAGGACGAAGGCCTGATCAAGCCGATCGACGCCGTGCGGCAGCTATACCTGCTCAGCATTGAGGACTGACGCAGGTAAGGTTCTCTACCATTCCTCGCGCACCAGGCGGTCGCTGGCGACGCCGTGCGCTTTCAGCAACGTGCTGACGTCTTCCTCCATCGGCGGTGGGCCGCACAGATAGAAAAGTCCGTCCAGGTCGAGGTCGACCTGGTCGAGATACTCGGCATCGACCCTGCCGTGATAGGTGCCTTCTGTATCCTCGTCGCTCAGCAGCAGGTCGAGCCTCAGGCCCGGCATCCGTTCCAGTTCCTCGCGCAGGATGATGTCTTTCTCGCACGAATTGGAGAAGATCAAGCGATAGCCATCGAGCGTCCCGTCCTTCGCCTGCCGGGCGCGCAGGATGGAAAGGAACGGCGTTAGCCCCGCGCCGCCCGCGATGATGGTGCCGGGCCCCTTGTCCTCGATCGCGCCCCACGGGTCCTCGAGAACGACTTTCTCGCCGCCTTCCATCTGCCCGATCTGTTCGGTCACCCCGTCATGCAAGGGGTAGGACTTGATGGTGAATTGCAGGTGCTCGGCTTGCGGAAGCGAGGTGAAGGTGAAGGGGCGTTTCTCATCGCGCCAGCCGTCGCGGTCGAGTGCGAAATCGGTCGCCTGTCCGGGCTTGAAATCGTATCCGTCCGGCCGGTCGAAGGTCAGCTCGTTCACATTATGCGTGACGGCGCGTATGCTTTTCAAAGTAAGATGGTGGGGCATGGCGTTTCCTCGGGGCTTTCGTGCGCGCCGGGCGCGTATGGGACTTGTCATGGGGAATGAGCAGCCGGTCGCGGCGGTTCCCCGTCGCGGCGAACTTCCGGAAAGCGCCTCGCCGCCATGTTGCGCGCGGCGGGCTTTGCCGTAAGACCGTTCGCCATGCCGCAGCACGCCTCCCGCTCCGTCTATATCCGCCCGATCGGATTTGCGCTCGGTCCCCAGAGCGAGGAGGGCGATACGGTCCGGCTCGCAGGCGGGATGATCTATGCGCATCGCTTCGCGGTGATCGTCCGGGAGAACGGATCGGTTACCGAGCGCCGAACCTGCTCGCCCGCCATGATGCCAGACACACTGGAGCGCCTGCCGGAAGACCTTGCGGCCGAAGCCGCGCTGCAGTGGTCCAACCTGACGCTCGCGCATCCGCCGCTGGAACTGGGGGAGCGCACGATCCGGCTCGACCAGCCGCAGGTTATGGGCATCCTCAATGTCACACCCGACAGCTTCAGCGATGGCGGCGCCTTCCTGGACGACCCGGAGGTGGGAAGGGCCCATGCGGCGCAAATGCTGGAAGCCGGGGCGGCGCTGATCGACATCGGCGGGGAAAGCACGCGGCCGGGCGCGCAGGCCGTGCTGGAACAGGACGAGATCGCGCGCATTCTTCCCGCGGTCGAATACACGGCCACGATGGGCGGCGCGGTCAGCATCGATACAAGACGTGCCGAGGTAATGCAGGCGGCGCTGGATGCAGGAGCGTCACTGGTCAACGATGTATCGGCCCTGCGCTACGATCCGCGCGCACCGGAACTGGTCGCAGCGCGCGGCTGTCCGGTCGTGTTGATGCATGCAGGGGACGGCACCGACCTGCACCAGAAAGCAGGGGAGAGTGCGGTATTCAATGTGTTCGACGCCCTTCGCACCATTCGGGACGACGCGGTGGCCGCAGGCATCGCGCCCGAGCGGATCGTGCTCGACCCCGGTATCGGTTTCGGCAAGCAGGTGGCGGACAATCTGGCGTTGATAAACGCGCTGCCGCTGTTCCATGCTCTGGGTCATCCCCTGTTGCTGGGGGCCAGTCGCAAGCGGATGATCGGCGCGCTCAGCCACGAAGCGCCGGTCGAAAAACGCCTCGGCGGCAGCATCGCGCTGGCGCTTGCAGGGATGAATGCCGGCGTCCAGATGTTGCGCGTTCACGATGTCGCGGAGACGGTGCAGGCGCGCAATGTCTGGCGCGGCCTGCGCGATGCGGCCCTGACCGATTTCGCCGATCTGCCCGCCTGATTTTGGTGCGGATGACAGGCGGTCGCAATCCCGTCATAGAAGAAGGCCAAGGGCCTGTGCCTGCACCACGATGACAAAACGACTGCACGAGGATTTACCGATGATCGCCCGCAAGACCCTGCTCGCCGCCGCCCTTCCGTTGATGGCAGGCGCGCTTGCGCACGCCCCGCTTGCCGCGCAGGACGGCGATGTCACGGTCGGGCCCGGCGCCTTCCTCGAAGGATATTACACGGCACTGAAATCGCGCGTGGAAATGCCCGTGGCCCCTCCGGGCGCGCCCCTGCCGTCGACGGCCGCCACGATAGAACGAATCGCCTTCGGCAGCTGCAACCACCAGTCGCGCAGCCAGCATATGTGGGCGCAGATCGAGGCGACGAACCCCGACCTGTTCCTGCTGATCGGCGACAATGTCTATGGCGATACCAACTGGTCGGGCGATGCCGCGCTGACGACGCTTCGCGATGCCTATGCCGCGCAGTCCGACCATCCCGAATTCCAGCAGTTCCGGGCCCGGGTCCCGATGATGACGTCGTGGGACGACCATGACTTCGGCTTCAACGATGGCGGCGCGGCTTTCGCCTTTCGCGGCTTCGCGGAGGACATCTACGAAACCTATTGGGGCAGTTCGGCGGAAGTGCGTGCGCGCCCCGGTGTGTATGAGAGCCGGATGTTCGGGCATGGCGATCGCCGGGTCCAGCTGATCATGCTGGATACGCGCTATTTCCGGTCCGAGTTCGAGCGGATGCCCTACACGGAAGAGCGCCCGCCGCTTGGCCCCTACCAGCCCAGCAATGACGAGAGCCTGACCATGCTGGGCGACGCGCAGTGGGCCTGGCTCCAGCAGGAACTGGCACGGCCGGCGGACCTGCGGATCGTCGTGTCGTCGATCCAGGTCCTGACCGATGCGCATGATTACGAAAGCTGGGAGCAATTGCCGCTCGAGCGCGCGCGGCTTTACGAGATGCTGAGCGCGCGGGCGGACAGCGAATTGCTGCTGCTGTCGGGCGACCGGCACGCAGGCGGCATTTACCGTTCCGGGCTTGGCGAAGGCGGCGATCCGCTGTGGGAACTGACCAGCTCTTCGCTCAACCTCGCATTCGGCACGACGCCGCAGAACACGGCACGCGAGCCCGATCCGCTGCGGGTGACGGACTTCATTGCGGAGGAAAATTTCGGCCTCGTCGAAATCGACTGGGCGGCGGAGAAGGTCACGCTGTCGCTGCGCGGGGCCGAGGGCGAGATCCGGGCGCAGCAGGACGTGTTCTGGAATGCGCAGACAGCCCCGGCCATGCGCTCGCCGGACATGATCCCGGGCGCTCAGGATGCGCCGCAGGGCGATTGATTTTCGGTCTGATCGCCTAGAGGGAGTAGCCGCCGTCGGTCACCATCACCTCGCCGGTGATGTTGGCGGCGGCGCCCGACAGCAGGAAGCCGATCTGCGCTGCCAGCTCGTCCGGCGTGGCGAAACGGCCGCGAGGCGTGCCGATGGCCATCGCCTTCAGCGTGGCGTCGCGCCCGTTTTGCTTCACCGCGGCCTGGAACTGCGGAGAGCCGTTCCAGATCGCCGTGTCGACCCCGCCCGGGGCAACGGCATTCACGCGGATACCGTCTGCGGCCCCTTCGAGTGCCGCAATGCGGGCCATATGGGCGACGCCCGCTTTCGCCACGCCATAGGCGCCGATGCCGGCCACTGCCTTCAGGCCGGTGACGGACGCAACGACTACGGCCGATCCGCCGCCACGCCGCTTCATCGCGCGCATGGCATAGCTTAGGGTCAGGAATGCACCGTCCAGATTGACCGTCATGACGCGGCGCCATTCCTCCAGCGTCTGATCGGCGACCGTGCCGGCCCCGCCGACACCGGCATTGACGATGGCAAGGTCGATTTCCGGATGGTTTTCGTCCAGCCGCTGCCAGAGCGCCTCGTCGGCAACGCTGCCGACGATAAGGTCCGTCTCGCAGGACAGGTCGAGCGCATTCAGCGCATCGCCATCCGTGTCGATCAGGACGAGGCGCCCTGCGCCCCCCGCATCGAGCCAGCGCGCGCATGCCGCACCGATACCCGAGGCGGCTCCGGTGACGAGCGCGGTCTGTCCTGTGAAATCGTGTCCGTTTGTCATGCAGGCGGCGCTAGAGCCGCGCTGCAGCCGTGTCGAGAGAGGCTACACGGAAAAAGGCCGGGCGGGGCCGGTGAAACCGCTCAGCCTGGTGTCCGGGCGGTGTCGCTGCCTTCGCTGCCCGGTGCCCGCCCGATACGCTGCATCAGGGCAGCGAGCGTATTGCCGATCCATTGCTCGTCGACTTCGGAGAAGGGCGCGTGGATGGGCCGCTCCTGCGCGACCGGATAGGGGCTGCGTTCGATTGCGCCGATCGAGATGACGGCATGGCCGCGGTCGAGGGCGACACCCAGACCGGCCACCCGCTTGCCATGTACCTTGATCACGAAGCGCTTGGCCTCTGCCGTGCCGCCTTCCTCGTTGATCTCGATATCGGTCCGGTCCTCGACCGACCCGCGCACCAGTTCCACCAGGCGCGCCAGCTTGGGAGCTTCGTCGCGGGTCCAGCGGAACCGCTCGAACTGCTCGGCATCGATCTTGCCGGACAGGGCGTCGCAGGCTTCCTTGAAGCTGGAATGGGTCATGTCGCTCACCGGTATTCTCCGCAGGTTCGCGTGGCAGGCAGGGGCAGAAACCTAAGCGGCATTGTCGATGCCGAGATCGCTCAGCTTGCGGTAGAGCGTCGAGCGCCCGATCCCGAGCCGGCGGGCGACTTCGGTCATCCGCCCGCGATAATGACCGATGGCGAGGCGGATGACATCGGCCTCGATTTCCTCGAGCGGGCGCAGATTGCCGTCTTCGGTATAAAGCATCACGCCGATGGCTTCGTGCAGGGGCGCGGCGTTTTCGTCGATCTCGCCGACCAGTTCGGACAGTTGCGGGAAATCGCCGGCGGTCAGCGATTCGCCCTCGCAGAACACGGCAGCGCGGAACAGGACGGTCTGCAACTGCCGGACATTGCCCGGCCAGTCATAGGCGCACAGCAGCGACAGGGCGCTGTCGGCAAGCGAGAGATGCCTCAGTCCCGGCTGTTCCCCGATGCGGACCAGGAAATGGCGGGCCAGTGCGCCGATATCGCCGGCCCTCTCGCGCAGCGGCGGCAGGACGATGCGCGTGCCCGTGATCGCCTGCAACAGGGCCGCGTCGAAATTGCCGGTCGTGACCAGGTCGTCCAGCGGGAGGTCGCTGGCGGAGAGGATGCGCACGTCCACCTTGAAGCCGTGGGTGGCGCCGACGGGTCGCACGATGCCCTCGGTAATGACCGAGGCGAGCCGGCCCTGCAGGTCTTTCCCCAGCCGGTCGATCTCGTCGAGGATCAGCGTTCCGCCATCGCAGAACTGGATGGCCCCGATCTGCCGGTCGAACGCGCCGGGAAAGGCGCCGGGTTCGTGGCCGAACAATGCGGATTCTATCGAATTGGCCGGAACGCCGCCGACATTCAGCAGGCGATACGGCGCCTTGGCACGCGGGCTGGCAGCCAGCATCGCACGCAGCAGCATTTCCTTGCCCGTGCCCCGCTCGCCTTCGATCAGGACATGGCCGTGGCCGCGTGCCGTCTTTGCCGCGCGGGCGAGGGAGGTGCGGAATTCGGGCGCGGTTCCGATCATCGAATCGAAGTCGAGCTCGGCGTCGATCTTCTCCGTCAGGGGCTGCAATTCGTCGCGCGGCGCTTCCTTGCGGGTGGAGCTACGAAGCGCCGTCATCAGGCGATCGGGCGCGACCGGCTTGATCAGGTAGTCGGTGGCGCCCGCGCGCATCGCTTCCACGGCCAGCAGGGGGCTGGCGCTGGTGGTCAGCATCAGGATCGGCAGCGCAGGACGCCGGGCCTTCAGTTCCTCTATCAGCGAACAGGCGTCGTCGCCCGGCACCCATTGGTCGAGGATGATGGCGGACAATTGCATGCCCTCGCGCGTGCCGAGCGTGGCAATCGCGGTCTCGCTGTCCTTCACGACGAGCGTACGCCAGCCCTCGCGCGCGGCGAGTGCCGTCACGAGGCGGCTTTGCGCCGGCTCGTCGTCGATCAGCATCAGCAGGCGGGTGTCGTCCTCGGCCATCGTTCCCCAAAACCGTCCCAGTGCGGTACAGAAAGGGCGTGATAGGTCGGCGGGGTAAAGTTCGTGTTAAGGCTGAAAAGAAGGTGTGCCGATCTTGCCGTTCGCAGGGGAAGGGCAGCGGGCGGGACTTGCAGCGCGCGGGGGGTGGATATAGGACTTCGCGCAACAGAGTTTTTCGCCGCACAGGCAATTTATCATTGGAGATCATTCCCATGGCATCGAACGACATGAATGCTGCCAACAGCACCTATTCCAGCTTCATCGCATCGCTGAAGTGGATCCTCCCGCTGATCGCGGTGATCACGTTTCTCGTCGTTGTTATGATCGCAAGCTGATCCGTTGAGGATCGCTGTCCTGAAAGAGCGTGAGGCGGGGGAAACCCGCGTTGCGCTGACGCCCGAAACCGCGAAGAAATTCATCGCGCTCGGGGCTGAAGTCGCGGTCGAGCGTGGGGCGGGCGAGACTGCCTCCATTCCGGACAGCGAGTATGAAAACGCCGGGGCGTCGATCACGGACGCCGCGCAGGCGGTGACCGGAGCGGGGATCGTGCTGGGCATCCGCGCGCCCGATCCGCTTGCGCTTGCGGGCGCGAAGGACGGTGCGATGGTGGCTGCCACCTTCGACCCCTTCCAGCAGCGTGACCGCGTGGAGGCTTACGCAAAGGCCGGTTTCGAGGCGCTGTCGATGGAATTCATGCCGCGCATTACCCGCGCGCAGAGCATGGATGTCCTGTCCAGCCAGTCCAACCTCTCTGGCTACAAGGCGGTCATGGCGGCGGCGAACCAGTATGGTCGCGCCTTCCCCATGATGATGACCGCTGCCGGCACGGTGCAGGCGGCGAAGGTCTTCGTGATGGGCGTGGGCGTTGCCGGCTTGCAGGCGATCGCCACGGCGAAGCGTCTGGGCGCGCAGGTCAGCGCGACCGATGTCCGCTCCGCAACGAAAGAGCAGATCCAGTCGCTCGGCGCGAAACCCGTCTTCGTCGAGGATGTCGCCGGTATCGAGGGCGAGGGTTCGGGCGGCTATGCCACCGAGATGAGCGAGGAATACCAACAGGCGCAGGCGAAACTGGTGTCCGAGCATATCGCGAAGCAGGACATCGTCATCACCACCGCATTGATCCCCGGGCGCGAGGCGCCGAGGCTGATCTCCGACGAACAGATTGCGACGATGAAGCCCGGCAGCGTGATCTACGACCTTGCCGTGGCGCAGGGCGGCAATGTCGAGGGCAGCAAGGCCGATGAATTGGTGACGCGTCACGGGGTCACCCTCATGGGCTATTCGAACACGCCCGCGTATCTCGCCCCCGATGCGTCCGCATTGTTCGCGCGCAACCTGTTCAATTTCCTGTCCGCCTTCTGGGACAAGGACGCCGGGACGGTCGAACTGGACGAGGAAATCGGCGACGCAGTGCGCCTGACGAAGCATGGCAAGATCGTTCACGAAAGGTTGCAATCATGAACCGTGCAGCTTGGCTCATTCTGCTGGGCATTGGTCTGGTCCTGTTGTTCGTCCTCGGCTTGAATGCCGGTTACTTCGCAGGCACCCAGCTTTCGAATGGCGAAAACATTGAAGCGAGCGAGGGATGACCATGCGCCTCGGAATCGCCGCAGCCATTACTGGATCGCTGGCGCTGGCCGGGTGCGACGGTATGCAACCGGGGGCAAGCAGCTACGATACCCGCGCGGCTTCGGCCGGCTCGGATTTCCGATATGGCGCGCGCGAAGTGGTTGCCGGGCTGCAGCCTGTCTGTCCCTACACGGTAGAGGACGACCGGCTGGCGCAATACGACCCGGTCCGCGCGCGGATGGAAGCGCTGGAAGAGCGGATTGCGGGCACGGCGCTGGAAGTCGACCTGGCGGTCGTTCGTTCGGACTACGCCCATTTCTGGCAGGTCAATACGGCCGAATGCGGCGAACCGGACGGCGAGACCGTAGAAGAACAGATCGCCGCCGAGATTGCGAAAATCGTCGCCGGGCTCGACCGCATGGAAGCCGCGGCGGGCGTCACTTGACCTGCATGGCGCCGAGAGAGGCACGGATTGCCGCCGGGGTGTTGGCGGCGGCCATGCTCATGCTGGCATCGCAGCCTGCCGCTGCCCGCTCGGCGCACGGCGCAGCCGATGCGGGTGAAGAGCGATCCGCAGCCTGGGCGGGCGAGTGGAGCGTGGATTTGCGGTTATCGCTCGACGACCCGCCTTACGCGCAGCCGATGACCCTTGTCTCGACTGGCGACGGGGACGTGGAAGGCTCGTTCTACGGCTCTCCGATAGAGGCCGGCCGCGCTGGCGAGGCGAAAGGCCGCACCTGCCTGTCCTTCCGCACCAGCGATGACAGCGGCCCCTATTTCCACGCCGCTTGCCTGGAAGGCGAAAAGATGACCGGGCAGAGCTGGAGCACGGGGCGCGGCTTCGTCCTCCCCTGGACCGCGACGCGCATAGCAGAGAAGGACTGACCTTGGACTTCATTTCGATCCTGTCGATTTTCGTGCTGGCGTGTTTCGTCGGCTATTACGTGGTCTGGTCGGTCACGCCCGCGCTGCACACGCCGCTGATGGCGGTGACCAATGCGATCTCGAGCGTGATTATCGTCGGCGCGCTCATTGCGGCGGCGGCAGCGGATGTGCCGGGGGCGAAGTGGCTGGGGCTGCTCGGCATCGTGCTGGCATCCGTGAATATTTTCGGAGGGTTCGCGGTGACGGCGCGAATGCTGGCGATGTACAAGAAGAAGGAGAAGAAGTGATGCTTCAAACCCTTCTTCGCCTGCTTCCACTCAGCGTTGCGGTCTCTGCATCTCCGGCTTTTGCGACCGAATGTGCGCCCGATCTGTCCCACGCTGCCTGTCTCGAATACATGAATGCCTATGGCGATTCCGGTCTGCCCTCAGTGGCCGAGGCTGCCGCTCACGGGCCGGTGAACCCGTGGGTCGCGCTCGCCTATCTCGTGTCGGGCGTGTTCTTCATTCTCGCGCTGCGCGGCCTGTCCTCGCCCGCGACGAGCCGGACAGGCAACCGCTTCGGCATGATCGGCATGCTGATTGCGGTGGTGACGACGCTGGTGACGCATGACATCGCCAACATCGTCGAGATCCTGATTGCCATCGCGCTCGGCGGCGTCATCGGCATCACCATCGCCCGTCGCATTGCCATGACATCGATGCCCGAGCTGGTCGCGGCCTTCCACTCGCTGGTTGGCCTTGCCGCAGTTCTGGTCGGCTGGGCGGCCTATCTCAATCCGGGAGCATTCGGCCTGCTGACCGACACCGGCATCGGGGCGGTCTCAAAGGTCGAAATGGGTCTCGGCATCGCCATCGGAGCGATCACCTTCTCCGGCTCGGTCATCGCCTTCCTGAAACTGTCGGGCCGCATGAGCGGTTCGCCGATCCTCTTGCCCGCGCGCCATGTGATCAACCTCGGCACGCTGGCGGCGATCATCGTGCTGACCGCGCTGTTCGCCATGGCCGGACCTGCCGAGACCATGCCGCTCATCATCGCGCTGACGGTGCTGGCCTTCGCCATCGGCTTCCTGCTGATCATCCCCATCGGCGGGGCGGACATGCCGGTCGTGGTCTCGATGCTGAACAGCTATTCGGGCTGGGCCGCCGCCGCGATGGGCTTCACGCTGGGCAATACGGCGATGATCATCACCGGTGCGCTGGTCGGCAGCTCCGGCGCGATCCTCAGCTACATCATGTGCCGCGCGATGAACCGCAGCTTCATCAGCGTGATCGCTGGGGGCTTCGGCGCGGACGATTCCGGTGGAGCGGGGGGAGAAGCGCGCGAGCAGCGCCCCTACAAGCAGGGCAGCGCGGCCGACGCGGCTTTCATGCTCGAACAGGCGGAAAAGGTCATCATCATCCCCGGCTACGGCATGGCGGTGGCGCAGGCGCAGCACGCCTTGCGCGAAATGGCCGACATGCTGGAAGAAAAGGGCGTGGAGGTGAAATACGCCATCCACCCCGTCGCCGGGCGCATGCCGGGGCATATGAACGTGCTGCTCGCAGAAGCGCAGGTGCCTTACGAGAACGTGTTCGAGCTGGAGGACATCAATAGCGAATTCGCGCAGGCCGACGTCGCCTTCATCATCGGTGCTAACGACGTCGTGAACCCGGCGGCCAAGACCGACAAGTCCAGCCCCATCTATGGCATGCCCGTGTTCGACGTGGACAAGGCCAAGCAGGTCTTCTTCATCAAGCGGAGCATGGGCGGCGTGGGCTATGCCGGCGTCGACAACGACGTGTTCTACATGGACCAGACCATGATGCTGCTGTCCGATGCCAAGAAGATGGTCGAGGAAATCGTGAAGGCGATGGATTGACCCGCGCCCTGCTGGTCGCCGGTGCCGCGCTGCTCCTGACAGGCTGCATCGACCGGATCGCCGAGAGCCGGGTCGAAAGCGCGCTGGTGAAAAACGGCGTCGGCGATGGCACGGCGTCCTGCATGGCCGCGCGCATGGTAGACCGGCTGACCATCGACCAGCTTCGCAAGCTGCAAGGCCTCGCCCCGCAAAATGGGGAGGCCCGGCGACCCACCGGCGTGCGCGATTTCCTGGCCCGGGTGCGGCGCGTGGGCGATGCGGAAGTGATTGCCGTAACCGGCTCCTCTGCCGCCCTGTGCGCCAGTGGCATTGCCCGCGAGGCAGGCGGAGGAGTGGCCTAGGTGAAGAAGCTGGCTCTCACCCTGCTGGGCCTCGTCGCCATCGCCGCGCTCGCTTTCCTGCTGCTGCACGTGCCCGACACCGATCCGGCGGAGATGCGCGCGAAATATGGCGGAGAGCCTTCGCGTTTCGTGGAAATGCCGGATGGAAACACTTTCCATATCCGGGACGAGGGGCCGCGCGGCGGATTGCCTATCGTCCTGCTCCATGGCTCGAATGCCGACCTCCATACGTGGGAGCCTTGGGCGCGAACGCTGTCAGGCGATTACCGCGTCATCCGGTTCGACCAGATCGGCCACGGACTGACCGGCGCGAGCGTAGACGGTGAATACACGCCCGATGCCTTTGCCGCCGATGTCGAGATGATTGCCGATGCGCTCGGCCTCGAGCGGTTCGTGCTGGCAGGCAATTCGATGGGCGGCGGGGTTGCGATGACCTATGCGTTGCAGCATCCCGAACGCCTTGCCGGACTGGTGCTGGTGGATGCCAGCGGCGCCCCTGTAGAGCGAGACAGTGGCGGCAACCTCGCCTTCACGCTGGCGCGTATCCCCGGCGTCGGCGCAGTACTCAGCCAGTTCCTGCCACGTTCGCTGGTCGAGCGAAGCCTGTCGCAGAGCGTATCCAACCAGGAGGTCGTCACGCCCGAGGCTGTCGATCGCTATTGGGAACTGGCGCGCTATCCCGGCACGAGGGCGGCGACCCGCGCCCGCTTCGCGGCACGGCGCGAACCCTTTGCCGCGGCCGATGTCGCTGCGCTGCAACTGCCCGTGCTGGTGATGTGGGGGAAGGAGGATGCGCTCATCCCCTATGACGCGGCCGGATGGTTCATGCGGCACCTGCCCGACGCCTCGCTGGCGGCGTACGACGATATCGGTCACCTCCCGATGGAGGAAGCGCCGGACCGATCGGCGAGCGATCTGCGTGCATGGCTCTCCTCGTCGATTTCTTCGCCGCAACCCCCTGCCGATCCCGCCCCGGCGGTTGACAGCGCGAACTGATCCGGCAAGCGAGAGGCGATATTGCGTCCGGCCCCGACCGGCGCTTGTCGTCCTTTGTCTGGAGTGATTTCGCGTGCGTAAACTGGGCCTGATCGGCGGGATGAGCTGGGTCTCGACCGGTCTCTATTACAAGTGGATAAACAAGGGCATCCAGCGACGGGCAGCGCCGATGGCCAGCGCGCCCCTGCTGATCGAAAGCCTCGATTTCAGCCAGCTGCACGGGCTCAAGGAAGAATCGGACTGGGACCGCGCAGGCGAGGTCTTGGTGGACAGCGCGAAACGGCTGGAAGATGCCGGCGCAGGTGCGCTGATCATCGGCGCCAATTCGATGCACCGGCTGTATGACCGGGTGGCCGAGGCGGTCGACATCACCATCCTGCACATAGCCGATTGCGTCGGGGACAAGATGGTGGAGCAGGGGGCGACCAATGCCGCCTCGCTGATCGGGACACGCAACGTCATGACCGAAAGCTTCTATCGCCAGCGGCTGGTGGCGAAGGGCATCGACCTGTTGCCGCCGGACATGGCCCATGTCGACGAGGTGGACCGCATCATCTACGAAGAACTGATGGCCGGACAGGCGAAGCGCTCGTCCGAACGGTTCTTCCGCACGCTGATCACGCGATTGCAGCAGGACGGGGCGAAAGCGGTCGTGTCGGCCTGCACCGAACTCGACATGGTGATCGACGTCGATGCCAATGTGCTGCCGATCTACGATTCCGCGCGGATTCACTGCGAGGCGGCGGTCGACTGGATCATGGCGGACGAGGCGTAGAGGACGAACGGGGCCCGACAGCGGGCCTTCTGCCGCTGCAATCCGGCGGCTGGGCGGATGTTGCCCGATTGTTCCCGTTGTCGCCAATGCCGCGCCCTCGTATCGGCTTGAGCGATGTCGCGTTCTCCCCTTGCCGCCGATCCTGAAACCTCGCGCGGGCGCGAGTTTGCCACCAGCGGTGACGAGACCCGCGGTCCGCGCAGCGCGTTCCAGCGCGACCGCGACCGCATCATCCATTCGATCGCGTTCCGCCGGCTGCGCGGCAAGACGCAGGTCTTCGTTGCCCCCGATGGCGATCACTATCGCACCCGCCTGACCCACAGCCTGGAAGTCGCGCAGATCGGCCGGACCATCGCCCGCGCACTGGGCCTGGACGAGGACCTGACCGAGGCGCTGTGCCTGGCGCACGATATCGGACATCCGCCCTTCGGCCATGCAGGGGAAAAGGCGTTGAACGCCTCTGTCGAGCGCCATGGCGGGTTCGACCACAACGCGCAGACGCTGCGCACCCTGATGCGGCTGGAAAGCCCCTATTGCACCCATGTCGGGCTGAACCTGTCGTGGGAGACGCTGGAAGGCCTGGCAAAGCACAACGGGCCGGTGTCCGATCCCCATTGGGCGCTGGCCGCGCTCGACCGGGACTATTCGCTGGAACTCGGCGGCTGGCCCTCGCTCGAAGCGCAGGTCGCGGCGGTGGCGGACGATATTGCCTACGACAATCACGATATCGACGACGGACTGCGGGCGGGCTTCCTGAAGCTGGAGGACCTGCTGGAACTCGATTTCGTGGCCGAACTGTGGGACGCGGTCGTTCGCCGCCATCCCGATGCGCGGCAGGAAACACGGCTGCGGGAACTGGTGCGCGACCAGATCGGGGTGATGGTCAATGATGTGATCGCCACGGCCTCTGCCCGCATGGCCGGACTGACCTCGCGCGGGGACATTGCCACCCATGACGGGCCGGTTGCCGGGTTCTCGGACGCCATGTTCGAGCGCGAGCGGCGGCTCAAGGCCTTCATGTACGAACGGCTCTATCTGCACCGCGACCAGGTCGAGACGGCAGAGAAGGCGCGCAGCGTCATCCTGAAACTGTATGCCGCCTATGATCAGGACCCTGCCCTGATGGGCGGGCGCTGGACCGCAACGATGCCGTCGACGGAGCCCGGTCGCAGCCGCCATATCGTCGATTACATTGCCGGAATGACGGACAGCTACGCCATCGCTCGCCATGCCGCGATCTACGGGACCACGCCGGAAGGTCTCAGCAATGTCTGATCACGATCCTGCCGCGCCCACCCGCATCGTGCTGGTCGGGGCGACGGGCCTGGTGGGCCGGGCCGTCATGGAAGCGTGCGTCGGCCGCGAGGATGTGCGCCTTGTCGCCATCTCCCGCCGCGAGGCCCCGATGCCCGACGGCGCGCGGATGGAGATGTTCGTGGCCGATCCGGCCGAATGGGGCGATGTCCTGAAGAAAGTCCGGGCGGAGGTCCTGGTGAGCGCGCTGGGCACCACGATCCGCAAGGTCGGCGGCGACAAGGACGAATTTTACGCCGTCGATCATGACCTGGTGCTGCAAACCGCGCGGGCCGCGCATGATACGGGTCTGGAACGGATGGTCAGCGTCAGTTCGGTCGGGGCGGATGCGTTCTCCGACAATTTCTACCTCAAAACTAAGGGCGAGACGGAAAAGGCGCTGGCCAAGGTCGGCTTTCGCCGGCTGGACATCCTGCGCCCGGGGCTCCTTCGCGGAACGCGCAAGGCGGACCTTCGCCCGCTTGAAGGGCTGGGGCGTATCGCGAGCCCGGTGGCCGATCTGGTCCTGCGCCGGAAATACGAAAAATACCGCTCGATCCACGCCTCGACCATGGCGCACGCCGTGCTTGCGCTGGCCAAACGGCGGACTCAGGGCAAGTTCGTGCATGAACACGAAGGCTTGCAGCGCGCGGCCAAGATGCTGCCCGAACTGGGGGGGGACGAGTAACGCTCGCCGAGGCCCGGCGAGGCAGATACGAAAACGCCCGCCGGATCAGGGGCGGGCGTTTCGTTGCGTTCCGGTGGGCCGGATCAGATGGCGCGGTCGCCTGCTTCACCGACGGATTCGATGTCCTGGCCGGCACCCTTGACCGTGTTACAGGCCGTTGCGGTGAGAGCCATCGAAGCGATGCCAGCGGCGAGAAGTACCTTGCGAACCATTGAATATTCCTTTCATCAAACAAACGTCGATGCATCCGAACGGACTGCTGCGCAAAGCACGGCTTCTCGTACGCCCACCTGATAGATGCCCAGATAGAATGCCGATGATCCCCGATTGGTTCCACAAGCTGATATTCGTGAGCGATGCCGCGCGCGTCGCGCTGGCAGGCGGCGCTTTCCTGCTGCTGGCGGTGTTCGCCATGCTGGCGGAGAGATGGCGCAATGCCCGCACCCGGATAGACCGGATCGGCTGGGTGCCGTGGACGGGCATCTTCCTGTTTTCCGCCGTGATCGGCGGCGGCCTTCTGGCGCTGGCTATCCCCGCCCTGATGGGGGCCGGCTGAACGGCGTCAGAGACACGCTTCCAGATACGCCTGGTCGAACCCGAACTGGCGCGCCTTTTCCAGCGTATAGGGCCTGAGGCCGCTCGCACGGAATTCGCCGATGATCTTGCCGTCCTCGCTCTCGTCGAGATATTCGAACTTGAAGAGCTCCTGCGTCACGATCACGTCGCCTTCCATGCCGATGACTTCCGTGATCCCGGTGGTCCGGCGCGAACCGTCGCGCAGGCGTTTCACCTGCACGATCAGGTCGACGGATTCGGCGATCTGGCGGCTGATGGCTTCCTTCGGAATCTTGATGTCGCCCATCAGGATCATGTTTTCCATACGGCCGAGGCATTCGCGCGCCGAGTTGGCGTGAAGCGTACACATTGAGCCGTCATGGCCGGTGTTCATGGCCGCGAGAAGGTCGAAACATTCCGCGCCGCGAATCTCACCCAGGATGATGCGGTCGGGACGCATACGCAGGGCGTTCTTCACCAGGTCGCCGATGGTGATGGCGCCTTGCCCTTCCAGGTTCGGCGGGCGCGTTTCCAGCGGCAGCCAGTGCGGCTGCTGCAGGCGGAGTTCGGCCGCATCCTCGATGGTCAGGACGCGCTCGCCCGGGTCGATCATCTTCGACAGGGCGTTGAGCATGGTGGTCTTACCCGAACCCGTACCGCCCGAAATGACGATGTTCATGCGGCAGGCGCCCGCGATTTTCAGCGCGGTACACATCTTGTCGCTCATGGAACCGAATTCCTTGAGCATGTCGAGGGTGATCGGTTTCTCGGAGAACTTACGAATGGAAATCGCGGTGCCGCGCAGGCTGAGCGGGGGCACGATCACGTTCACACGGCTGCCGTCCTTGAGGCGAGCGTCGGCCAGCGGCGTCGTCTGGTCGACGCGGCGTCCCACCTGGTTCACGATGCGTTGGGCGATCTGGAACAAATGCTGTTCGTCGCGGAACCGGATCGGGGCGATGACCAGCTTGCCCTTCTTCTCGATATAGGTCTGGTCCGGACCGTTGACCATGATGTCCGACACGTCGGGATCGTTCAGCAGCTCTTCCAGCGGACCGAAGCCCAACAGTTCGTCGATCAGCACCTTTTCCAGCGCGAACTGCTCGCGCCGGTTCAGCGTGACCTTCAGTTCGGCCAGCACTTCCATGATGATCGGGCGGAATTCTTCCGACAGTTCTTCCTTGGAAAGCGTGGCGGCCGCTTCGGGATCGACGCGTTCGAGCAGGCGGGGGAGCACCTGCTCCTTGATCTTGTGGACGCTGGCTTCGAAGCCGCCGATTTCCTGCTGTTCGTGGATCGCGTTGGCGCGGTCCGCGAGGCGGGTCATCGCGTCGTCCTTGTTCGGCTGTCCAGTGGACGCGCCCGGCACATCCGCCCCGGTGTCGCCGGGCAAGGGCGGGAACTGTTCTCCGCCGGGAGGGGGCGCCTGTTCGGCCGGTTTCGCATTGCCGCCACCCTTCATGGGCCGCGCGACGCCAAAAGACGAACGACCACCCGCTGGCCCGTTCCTGCGTCCGAATGCACTCATTTCCATCGTCCCCCGGATAAATCCGCTAAGCTTGATCCGGCCTCACATGCGTATGGCGAAGGAGGCCTTTCTGGAATTGGTGAATAGGATGGAAACCTTATTTTTTTCCTAAATGGCGCGGCGGCTATGGTCCGCGTACCTGTGCTGGACTAGGCGCTGCGCATGATCCGGACCCCCCGATGAGAGATAACGAACGCACGGGACTGATGCTGGCGGCGGCAGGTTTTGCCACGCTGTCGGTCGGCGATGCAGTGATCAAGACGATGGCGGGCGAATGGCCGCCGCTGGCGGTTGCCGCCTTGCGGTTCTCGCTCGGCGCGATCGGGCTGTCCGTATTGCTGTTCGTGAAGGAAGGGGCGGGTGCATTTCGTCCGAAGAATCCCTGGTTGCAAGCGGGAAGGGGGTTCTGCCTTGCCGCGGCCAGCCTGTGCTTCTTCAGCGCGGTCTTCGTGATGCCGCTTGCCTCGGCCATGGCGCTGGCCTTTGTCGCGCCGGTCCTGACCGCCGTTTTCAGCGCGATTTTCCTGAAAGAGGCGATCCGTTTGCCAGTTGTCGCAGCCAGCGTCATCGCGCTGTGCGGCGTTGCGCTGGTCCTGCGCCCGAATGTCGCGGCGCTCGGGCCGGCAGCGTTCCTGCCGCTGGCCTCTGCGCTGTTTTTCAGCCTGATGATCGTCGCCAACCGGGCAGCCGGCGGGCAGGGCAGCGCGCTCTCGATGCAGGCGTTCATGGCGCTCGTCGCAGCGCCGCTGCTGGTCGTGGCGGCGTATGCCGGGCATGTGAGCGGAATCGAGAGCCTGCGCGTCGATTTGCCGGACTGGAGCGTTATCGCGCGCTGCCTGATTGTCGCGGTCACTGCCAGCACGGCGCACTGGCTGGTTTTTCTCGGCACCGAAAGGGCCGGTGCATCCACCATTGCGCCGACCACCTATCTCCAGATGCTGGTCGCGATCACGCTGGGCTGGTGGTGGTTCGGCGACGTGCCCGACGCGGTGACGCTGGCAGGCGGCGCGGTCATCATCTGTGCAGGCCTTATCCTGTGGCGCAGCACGCCTTCCGGGGCGGCACCGAAGGTAAGCGTTGCGAAAGGGACCGCGCGATAGTGCAATGGTAGGAATTTACAGCTAACAGGCTGCCAACCTTACCCAACTCAAGACCAGCAGGAAGATTTTAGCCGATGTGTGGAATTATCGGGATTGCGGGCGCGGCGCCCGTTGCGGACCGGTTGGTCGATGGCCTGAAGCGGATGGAATATCGCGGCTATGACAGCGCCGGGATCTGCACCCTGCATGACGGCGACCTTATCCGCCGCCGGGCGGAGGGAAAGCTCGCCAACCTGGTGGAGGAACTGGCAGGCAATCCCGCGCCCGGCCATGTCGGCATCGCCCATACCCGCTGGGCCACGCATGGCGCGCCCACGGCGGCCAACGCGCATCCCCATGCGACCGATCACGTCGCGCTGGTCCACAACGGCATCATCGAAAATTTCCGCGCCCTGCGCGAGGAATTGCAGGCCGACGGACGGACGCTGGAAAGCGATACCGACAGCGAAGTCGTCGCGCATCTCGTGTCTCGCGAGGTGGAGAACGGTGCGTCCCCGCAGGATGCCGTACAGACCGTCCTGCCGCGCCTTCGCGGTGCCTTCGCGCTGGCCATCGCGTTCCGGGACCATCCCGACCTCTTGATCGGCGCGCGGCTGGGTTCCCCGCTGGTCGTCGGCTATGGCGAGGGTGAGATGTATCTGGGGTCCGACGCGCTGGCGCTCGCCCCGCTGACGCAAGAGATCAGCTATCTCGAGGAAGGTGACTGGGTCGCCATCACCCGCGATACCGCGCAGGTCTTCGACGGCGAGAATGCGCCGGTCGAGCGTCCTATCGTGGCATCCGGTGCATCGGCCGCGGCGGTCGAGAAGGGCAATTACCGCCACTTCATGCAGAAAGAGATTTTCGAGCAGCCGACCGTCGTCGCCCAGACGCTGGCCAGCTATGTCCGGCAGAGCGACGACAGCGTTGCCCTGCCGCAGATCGATTTCGATCTGTCGAGCGTGAAGCGCATCACCATCGTCGCCTGCGGCACTTCCTATTACGCAGGCATGGTCGCGAAATACTGGTTCGAACAGTTCGCCCGCGTTCCGGTCGATGTCGATGTGGCGTCCGAGTTCCGGTACCGGGAACCGGTGCTGGAAGAGGGCGGCCTGTCGCTGTTCATCTCGCAGAGCGGGGAGACGGCCGACACGCTGGCGGCGCTTCGCCATTGCAAGCAGGCCGGCCAGACCATTGCCGCAGTCGTCAACGTGCCGACCAGCTCCATGGCGCGAGAGGCGGACCTGCTGCTGCCGACCCATGCCGGCCCGGAAATCGGTGTCGCCAGCACCAAGGCGTTCGCCTGCCAGCTGGCGGTTTTGGCTGGGCTTGCAGCCCATCTGGCGGTGAAGAACGGCCACATGACGCGCGCAGAAGAGGAAGAGGTGGTCCATCACCTGCTGGAAGCGCCCGCCTGCCTCAATGCCGCGCTGGACCATGACGAGGATATTGCCGGCATGGCGCACCTCATCGCGCCTGCGCGGGACGTGCTCTATCTGGGCCGCGGACCGGACTATCCGATGGCCATGGAAGGCGCGCTGAAACTGAAGGAAATCAGCTACATCCACGCAGAGGGATATGCGTCGGGCGAGATGAAGCACGGCCCCATCGCGCTGATCGACGAGCATGTGCCCGTCATCGTCCTTGCCCCCAGCGGGCCGCTGTTCGAGAAGACCGTGTCGAACATGCAGGAAGTGCGCGCCCGCGGCGGGCAGATCGTGCTGATCTCGGACGAGGAAGGCCTGGCCGAAGCAGGCGAGGGATGCCTGGCGACGATCCAGATGCCGAAGGTGCATCCGCTGATTGCGCCGCTGGTCTACGCGGTGCCGGTCCAGTTGCTGGCCTATCACGTGGCCGTGGCGAAGGGGACGGATGTCGACCAGCCGCGCAATCTCGCCAAATCGGTGACGGTGGAGTAATCGTTTCGGAGGGCGAATTGGGGGTCTATCCTTAACTGCCCCCTAACCTTTGTGGGTTAGCGGCGGACGGGTGACCGCCTCCGCTCCAAACCGCCGGCCCTTGCCGAAAAAACTGCCGCTCGCGAGCCTGCTGGGCCTGCGTGAGGAGGGCGATCTCGACTGGCCCCGGCTGCGGGCGATCCAGCACTCCGTGCCGGCATCGAAAATCGTGCTTCGCATGGCGAGCCATGCCACGCTTGCCCTTGTCACGGCGACCATCCTCTACCCCATCGTGCCGATCGCGATCCTGATTGGCTGGATTGCGTTCATAGCCGCGTCGCTGGGCCTGATGTTCCAGGCCGACATGGACTTGAAGGCGAAACCGGGTCGCACGCTCAGCAAGGGGGCTGCCGCGCGTCACTTGCGCGGCACGATCTCCGCCGCTTTGGCCTGGAGCCTTGCCAGCCCATTGGCGCTGTATTTCGGTACGCCGGCCGATGTGCTCGCAGTCTGGGCCGTTATCGCTGCCGTCATTACCGGGATTACCATCACGCTGGGCACGGCGCCCATGGGCGCGATCCTGTTCTCCGTCATCGTGATGGTGCCGGGCGCCGCGTCGCTGCTCGCGGCGGGGTATCTCTCTGCGGCATTTGCAGCAGGCGTCATGCTGCCCATCGCGTGCTGGGGCTTCATCGTGCGCGCCGACACGTTCCTGCGCGGCAGCCTTGCCGAAGACGGCATGAACGAGCGGTCGGAAGTCGTGTCTCTGCTGCTGCGCGAATTCGAGGAAAACGAGGCTGACTGGCTGTGGCAGATCGATACCTCGCGGCGCATTCGCTCCGCCTCCCCGCGCTTCGCGTTTGCGCTGGGGCTGGATTCTGCCGATGTCGAGGGCAAGCCGTTTCTCGAACTCATCTCGGGCGAGCATTGGGAAACCGGCCAGTTTCCTACCAGCCTCCATGATCTCGCCGAACGCCTGAAGCGCCGCGAAAGCTTCTCTGCGTTGCTGGTCAAGGTCACGATCAACGGCAAGAACCGCTGGTGGGAGCTGTCGGGCACGCCGATGCTCGATAACCACGGCAAGCACGTGGGCTTCCGCGGCGTCGGGTCCGACGTAACCGAACAGCGCGAATCGACCGAGAAGATCGCCTACCTGGCGCGCTACGACACGCTGACCAAGCTGCCGAACCGCCTGATGCTGAACGAATCGCTGGGCGATGCGATGCGCTATGCCCGCCAGTGGCGTTCGCGCTGCGCGTTCCTGATGATCGACCTCGACCGGTTCAAGCAGGTCAACGATTCGCTCGGTCACCAGGTCGGCGACCGGTTGCTGGAAAAGGTCGCCGAACGGCTGAAGGAAATCTGCGGCGAGAACGAGATCTGCGGCCGGTTGGGCGGTGACGAATTCGCCATCGTCATCCGCGAGGCGTCCGACCCCGCCGTGGTGTCGAAAGTCGCCAACAAAATCATCTCGCGCCTGTCGGAGCCCTATGCCGTCGATAACCATACGCTTTATGTCGGGGCGAGCGTGGGTTCCGCCGTGGCCCCGCGCGACGGCAAGTCGGTCGAGGAACTGATGCGCAATGCCGACCTCGCGCTCTACCGGTCCAAGGACGAGGGCGGCGGCGAGCACTTCACCTACGAGCCCGCCCTGCATGCATCGGCAGAGGAACGCCGCCAACTGGAGTTCTCGCTACGCAAGGCGCTGGAGCGGAACGAATTGCTGCTGCATTACCAGCCGGTGGTGAATGCAGGGTCGGAAGACCTCGTCAGTTTCGAAGCGCTGGTGCGCTGGAACAGCCGGGACCACGGTTTCGTCAGCCCGGCCAAATTCATCCCGCTGGCAGAGGAAACTCGCCTGATCGTGCCGATCGGCACCTGGGTCCTGCAGCAGGCCTGCATGGAAGCGGCCAAGTGGCCATCGCATGTCCGGGTCAACATCAACGTCTCGCCGGAACAGCTGCTGGAGCCTGATTTCCCGAACACGGTCGTCCAGGCCCTGTCCCGCGCCAATCTCGACCCTCAAAGGCTCGAGATCGAGGTCACGGAAAGCATCTTCCTGCGCGATGCCAGTGTCGCCCGCGCCGCGCTGGAACAGGTGATGGCGCTGGGCTGCCAGATCGCGCTCGACGATTTCGGGACGGGCTATTCCTCGCTCGGCTATATCAGGGAACTGCGCTTCTCGACGATCAAGGTCGATCGCACCTTCGTGCAGGGCGCAGCACAGGGCGCCCGCGAGAGCGAGGCCATCATCCGCGCCGTCGTCGCCATGGCGCAGAGCCTCGACATGACGACCACGGCGGAAGGCGTGGAAACGGCCGGTGAGGCGGAGATGATCCGCAACATGGGCTGCACCAAGATCCAGGGATACTATTTCGGTCGTCCGATGCCGGTGGACGAAGTGCATTCCGTGCTACGTCACCAGCAGCAGATGAGGGCCTAGGCCAGAATCGACCGGGCGCGTCCTGAAACCACGCTCTCGGATCAGGCTCTCAAATCAGGCGGGGGCGAGGGCGTCCAGCACGCTTTCGAAAATGACGCGACCGTCGGTCAGGCCGTGGGCATCCTCCACCGCGCGTTCGGGGTGTGGCATCATGCCCAGCACGTTGCCGGCCTCGTTCAGAACGCCGGCAATGCCGCGCTGCGAGCCGTTGACGTTGTCGGCATAGCGGAAGGCCACGCGGCCTTCGCCCTCAAGCCGGTCGAGCACGGCGTCGTCGGCGAAATAATTGCCGTCATGATGCGCCACCGGGATAGTGATCGTCTGCCCGGCATCGAAGCGCGCGGTGAACAGCGACTGCGCGTTTTCGACCGTCAGCACGGCATCGCGGCAGATGAATGTCTGCTGCTTGTTCCGCATCAGGGCACCCGGCAGCAGCCGCGCCTCGGTCAGGACCTGGAACCCGTTGCACACACCCAGTACCGGCACACCGCGGCCCGCCGCCGCCACGATCTCGCGCATGATCGGGCTGTTCGCCGCCATGGCACCGGAACGCAGGTAATCGCCGTAGGAAAAACCGCCGGGCAGGGCGATGAAATCGAGGTCGGCAGGCAGTTCGCTGTCGCCATGCCAGATACGCTGCGGCGCGGTTCCGGTGACCAGTTCGATGCCCACCGCCATGTCGCGGTCGCAATTGGAACCGGGGAAGGTAACGACAGCGCTCTTCATCGGATCAGCCCACCTTCTCGATGCGGTAATCCTCGATCACCGTATTGGCGAGGAGCTGCTCGCACATCTTTTCCAGCTGCTCGTCTCCGGTTGAGTCCGCCACGTCGAGTTCGATCGTGCGGCCGATGCGGACATTGTCGACGCCGGAAAAGCCGAGACCTTCCAGCGCGTGATGCACGGCGCGCCCCTGCGGATCGAGGACACCGGGCTTCAGGCTGACATGGACGCGAACTTTCATGGGGCTTCGATCCTGCTGTGACGGGGGGCGATTCTGTATCGCCGCCCTATACCGTGATGCAGCCTGCACGCAATCGGCGCAGGCGTGCTTATCACTGTGATGCGTCTGCGAAGCCTTCCGGCAGCACGGTGATGACGACCGCGTCCCCGGCGCCGAGATAGCGCGCTGCCAGAGCCTGCACCGCCTGCGGGGTAAAGGCATTGTAGCGGTCCCGCGCGGCCAGGAAGCGCGTGATCCTGTCCGGCTCGCTCTGGGCCCGGGCGACATAGCTCATCCAGCCGGAATTGCTTTTCAGGGCATTGTCGAAATTCTCCAGAATGGGCTGGCGCGCCCGCTGGAGCAGATCGTCCGAAACAGGCTCCGTTCGCAGGCGTTCGACCGTTGTCTCGATCGCGGCGCGGGCCGCGTCCAGCCGCTCTACATCGATGCCTGCCGCGACCGTGAACGTGCCGTAACCATCGTAATAGCGCGCCGGATTGCTGGTGACGCGCGGAGAATAGGCATCGCCGAGACGCTCTCGCAGCTCTTCCGTGATTTCGAGGTCGAGTACCGCGCGCAGCAGTGCCAGCCCGACAGTAGTGTCGGGATCGGAGGCATCGGTGGTGGGCCATGTGAAGGAAATGAGCCCCTGATCCGCCTCTCCGGTATGGGTCAGTACGCGGTCGCTGCGATCGGAGGTGAAGCTGCGCTCCCGCGCTCCGGGAGGCGTTGTGAAATCGGCCTCTCGCACGGGCAGGGCGCCCAGCGTCTGCGCGACCAGGCGGATGGCGGCGTCTTCGTCCACATCGCCCACCAGTGCGATTTCCAGTGCCCCGCGGGCAAGCCGGTCACCGATGGCCGCCTGCAGCCCTTCAAGTTCCAGCGCGCGATAGGTCGCCTCGTCCTTCAGGGTGAAGCGGGGATCGTTGTCCGACAGGATGCGACCTTCCTTCGCCTGCAGGGCGCTTTGCGGCGTGGCCCTCAGCCGGGCGAAGTAATCCTGCAGCGAATTGCGATACCGCACCAGGGCTTCCGTGCGGTAGCCGGGATCGGTGAGGTAAGCCGCGATCAGTTGCAGCTGGACCTCTAGGTCGCGCGGCGTCGTCGTGACCTGCCCGTTGAAGCTGTCCGGCGCGGCGCTGAAACGGAAGGCTGCATTGCGACCGGCAAGGACCGTAGCCAGTTCGTCGGCCGACAATTTGCCCAGCCCGGCGCTGGGGAGCAAGGCAGCAAGGGCGATGGCACTGGGGTCCTCGCGCGTCTCGAGCCAGTCCCCGCCATCCAGCGTATAGCGCACGCGGACCCGGTCATCTTCCAGCTTAGTCCGCTTCAGGTTCAGGCGGACGCCGTTGTCGAACACGATCCGCCGGATGCCGAGTTCTTCGCCCAGCGTGTCGGACACGACCGTGCCCGGTTCCCCGAAATCGGTATAGGGGAAAGCATCGAATGCACTGCTGGCGGGCGGGTCCACGGGCATGGCTACAGCGGTGTTCCAGACCTCGCGCAAAGCCTGTTCGCCGCCTTCCGGCACGCTCCTGCCCTGATACCTGATCAGCGGTTCGTCCAGGGCGATGACATCGCCGCGCAGGGCCCGGATGACCGCTTCGGGCGTAAGGTCCGCCACGGCCTGTTCGAACAGGGCGAGCTGCGTCTCGGGAGAGACGGGTACGAACTCGTCGCGGGCGAGGGCGACGGCGGCGTTCACATAGGCGGCGTGGTTGCGGGTCGCAGCGCCGGCGACGTCGTTTTCCAGCGCGGTCCGGCGGCGCGCGACCTGCTCCGCGATTTCCGCTTCGGTCACGCCGTGCTGCATGATCCGCGCATATTCCTGCGCCGCGGCCCTCATGCCGCGCTGCCAGTCCCCTTCGAGAGCGGCGACGGTGAGCGAGGTCTGGCGACCGGCTTCGAAGATGTCGGACGTGCGGAACGAAGCGCCGCGGAAGGGCGGTTCTTCCGACAGGGTCAGGCGGCGAAGGCGGCGGTTGACGATCGCATAACCGACGGACCGGATGACCGCCTCGCGCCGGTTTTCCGCCGTATCCGGCCGGTCGATCCACGGTCCCAGACGCGCCACCGCGATCTGCGCATCGAGCGCGGGATCGGTGTAGATCTCGCTCGCGCCCCTGTAATCCGGTTGCACCGGCCCGGCGGAAGATTGCGGTATGTCCGGTGCGGCCTGCCAGTCGGCAAAGCCTGCGCGGATCTTTTGCTCGACCGCCCTTGCGTCGAAATCACCCACCACGACCAGCGTCGTATTGGCGGGGATGTAGGTTCGCTGCCAGAACGCCTTCAGGTCGGCCGCCGTCGCGGTGTCGACATCTTCCCGGTCGACCAGCGGGTAGCGGTTCGACAGCATGGAGCCGGGGACGAAGAAATCGATCTGGTCGGCGGCGGCGATGGCGGCGTAATTCGTCCGGTCGCGGCGTTCCGCGATCAGGACACCGCGTTCGCGTTCCACCGCGCCTTCGTCGAACAGCAGTTCGCTCGCCGTTTCGCGCATCAGGAACAGCGCAATGTCGAGCAGTTCCTCGTCCGCGCGCGGCAGGTCGAGCATGTACTGGGTGAAATGAAACGCGGTCGCGGCGTTGGTGTCCGCACCGAAGGCCAGGCCGAGGCGTTCCAGCAGCTTTACCATTTCCCCTTCGGGAACATTGGTGCTGCCGTTGAAGGCCATGTGCTCGACATAATGGGCCAGCCCGCGTTCGTTATCCCGCTCGTCCAGCCGGCCCGCCTCGATCTCCATGCGGACCAGCGCCGTGCCTTCCGGCGTTGCATTGCTGCGGATGACGTAACGCATCCCATTGCCCAATTGCCCGAAGACATAGCCGTCTTCCGGCTCCAGGTCGCTGTCCGCAAAGGCCCAGCGCGGCATCGGCTTGGTCGCTTCGGACGGTGCCTGCGCCGCAAGAGGCGCGGCAAGGGGAATGGCAAGGAGGGATAGACCGGCAAACGCGCCGAGAATGGGAAATCGCATGAGCGCATTAATGCCCGTCCGTCGGTGGACCGGCAATGAATATCGCTATTTCTTGGGCTTGGCAGGCGAACCGCGCATCCGGCCGCGATGGGCTTCCATGTCGAAGACCTCGCCCGGGCCGTCATTTTCGCCGTTCAGCAGGCCGAGGCGGCGGGCGACTTCCTGGTAGGCCTCTTCCTCTCCGCCCAGATCGCGGCGGAAGCGGTCCTTGTCCAGCTTCTCGCCCGTCTTCATGTCCCACAGGCGGCAGCCGTCGGGGCTGATCTCGTCGGCCAGGATCACGCGGCTGTAATCGCCATCGAAGATGCGGCCGAATTCCAGCTTGAAATCGACGAGGCGGATGTCGATCCCGGCGAACATCCCGGCCATGAAGTCGTTGATGCGGATCGCCATGCTGGCGATATCCTGCATTTCCTCCGGGCTGGCCCAGTTGAAACAGGCGATGTGCTCTTCCGACACCAGCGGATCGCCCAGCGCATCGTCCTTGTAATAATATTCGATCAGCGTGTGGGGTAGCGGATCGCCTTCGGTCAGGCCCAGCCGCTTGCAGATCGATCCGGCTGCCACGTTACGCAGGACGACCTCGATCGGAATGATCTCGACCTGCCGCACCAATTGCTCGCGCATGTTCAGGCGGCGGATGAAGTGCGTGGGGATGCCGATATGCCCGAGGCGGGTGAAGACGTGTTCGCTGATGCGATTGTTGATCACGCCCTTGCCGTTGATCGTGCCCTTCTTCTCCGCGTTGAAGGCGGTGGCGTCATCCTTGAAATACTGGATGATCGTGCCGGGTTCCGGACCTTCGTAAAGGACCTTGGCCTTGCCTTCGTAGATCTTGCGGCGGCGGGTCATGGGCACACCCTCGAATAAGGGGGAGAAGTGGTGCCCAGGGGCGGAGTCGAACCACCGACACGGCGATTTTCAATCGCCTGCTCTACCACTGAGCTACCCGGGCCTTCGCGTCGTGCCGGTTCCCTGTCGGGAAGCCCGGCGAGCGAGTGAAGCGCGCCTATGGCGAAGGCGCGTTGTCTTTGCAAGGGGGTTTCAATCGTCCTGCCCGCGAAATTCGGCAGCGATCTCGTCCGGCAGGGCGGGACGGCCGGGTACGGCGTACCCGTCGCCGAACCACTGGGCCAGGTCTCGGTCGCGGCAACGCTGGGAACAGAAGGGCGCATGCTCTTCATCCCGCGGCTTCTTGCAGATCGGGCAGGGGCGGGTTTTCGTCATCGGGAAACCAGTTGGGATTGCCCCGCT
The DNA here is from genome assembly GCF_042851395.1 of Altererythrobacter sp. MTPC7. Lineage (NCBI taxonomy): Bacteria > Pseudomonadati > Pseudomonadota > Alphaproteobacteria > Sphingomonadales > Erythrobacteraceae > Altererythrobacter > Altererythrobacter sp. MTPC7. Next base: position 213,772 of record NZ_BTGS01000004.1, read on the forward strand.
TCCAGTGCAAGGGTGGGATTGCTCTCGACCCTGACCGCCCGCCCGGTACGGCGGCGCAAGGCATCGAGCCATGGCTCTTCCAGCTTCGCGGCAATGGCAGGATGGCAGGTCATCAGCAGGTCGCCCGCGCCTTCCAGCATTTCCGCATTTCGCAGCAGCAGGCGAGCCGCGGCAGCGCGGCGTGCATTATGGATGCGCTGGAGAATCGAGGGCCGCTCCAGCCGAGCGACGATCTGGACGAACCCGAAACCGTTCATCGCCGTACGCTCGTGCGGCCAGTCTTCCAGCCGGGCTGCCAGCGCGCCGTCGACCGCCTTGCGGTCCGCCTTGGCCTGCAGCGTGGGGAAATCGATCCCGATATTACCGCCCATGTCGAATCGGCGAAGCGCACCCGCAATCGCCGGCACGGCCGCCTGCGACAGGGCGAGCGGGGAGCCGGGGCCGTCGATATCGACCAGCGTCATCGCGGCGGTGTCGAAGAAGGCAAGTTCGCCGCCATCGAATGGGACGCTTCCGGACCATGCCTCCAGCCACAGGTCTTCCCATGTGCCTGAGGGAAAGCGCTGGACGATACGGGCATCGGGAAGGTTTTGGGCGAGGGTCGGGGCGGGGCGAATGTCTTCGTCTGTCGGAACGGCGCGGGCCATTTTCCTGCGGTCCCTCTCGGCCAGTGCAGGCCGGGTGACGCGGTACCGCGAGGTTGCGCCTTCGCTGGCGGAAGGGGGCAGGCGGTCAGCCAGTGCCTCCTGCCCGGAAGCAAAGCGTATCGTGCCCCGCCGCGATCCGGCCATGCGGTGGACCAGCACGGCATCGGCGACCTCGCCCGCCAGAAGCGTGCCGGGCCATTCCATCCGGGCGGCGATGACCTGGCCGCCGTCCAGCAGGATCGCCCGCGTTTCCGCGATGCCCTGCTCGATCAGCCAGTCAGCCAAGTTCGAATCCCGCCGCCTTCAGCAAGGCGCGCGTTTCGAACAGCGGGAGGCCCACGACGCCCGAATGGCTGCCCTGTATCCAGGAAATAAGTCCTTCGGCAGCGCCCTGAATGGCGTAGCCGCCGGCCTTGCCGTCCCATTCCCCGCTCTCGAGATAGGCGGCGATTTCGTCCGCGGATAGCCGCTTGAACTTGACCTGCGTGACGCTCAGCTTTTCGCGCAGCGCGCCGCCGGGTGCGGCAAGGGCGATGGCGGAAAGGACCGTGTGCCGCCTGCCCGACAGCAGTTCGAGGCAGCGGCGCGCGGTATCCTCGTCCTCCGCCTTGGGCAGGATGCGGCGACCGGCGGCCACCACGGTGTCGCCCGCCAGTACGAAGCCTTGGTCTGTGGCGGCAGCCAGTGCCTTTTCCCGGGCCATGCGCACGGCATAATCGCGCGGCAGCTCGCCATCATGCGGCGTCTCGTCGATGTCTGCAGGGGCGATCGCGTCCGGCGTCACGTCCAGCCGCGCGAGCAGTTCGCGCCGCCTGGGGCTGGCGGAGGCAAGGATCAGGCGGGGAGGAGAGCCCATTACGGGGCCTCGTCAATCGTTACAGGGGTGGCGGGCGGAAACCTTACGCGCCCGGTCCCGGACCCTGGCTCGCATTCTGGCCCGGACCGACGCGACCCGGCATGAAGCGGTAGGTGATACGCCCCTTGGTCAGGTCGTAGGGCGTCAGTTCGACAAGCACTTCATCGCCGACCAGCACGCGGATGCGGTTCTTGCGCATCTTGCCGGCGGTATGACCGATGATCTTGTGACCGTTTTCGAGCTCGACCCGGAACATCGCATTGGGCAGCAGTTCCACCACCTTGCCACGCATTTCGAGGAGTTCTTCTTTGGCCATGTACTTTCGTCAATCCTGATACTTGGTCGCCATCAACGGCAACGGGAAGCGCGCCCATAGCGGCAGGGCGGGCAAAAGGGAAGGCGAAAGGACCGCCTGTCCGCGAGGGAGATAGGGCGCGGACGCCCGATTTCAACGGTTTGGCGCAGGGCCCTAGTGCAGGGAACCGCGCGGGAAGGCGAGGCAGGCGAGGCCGCGCGGGGCGAAGGGCTTCCAATCCCCCTCTGCCTGGGCCAGCCGATCGGCGATGGCGTAGACGGCGCTGGGGTTGACGCCGAGGCCGCAATGGCTGGCGACGACTTCGATATTCTCGTTCTGGAAACCGTCTTCCTGCACCGACCCGCGCCAGTGCACGACACCGTCCGTCCGGGTGAGGATGGAGGTGGTGGGAACCGGCGGCGCTTCCGCCAGACGCGCGAAATTGCCTTCCTGCATCGGTTCCGGCTCCGCACCGTTCAGGTATTCGAACAGGCGGCGCGCATTGGTATGCCCGCGATCGTCGGAAATCGGGCTGCCGAGCGAGATGACCTGACGAACCATGTCGGGCGCCAGCTTCGCCAGTTCACGGGCGAACACGCCGCCAAGGCTCCAGCCGATGATCGAAACCGGGCGGCCTGTGTCTTCGTGGATTTCGGTCAGACAGGCCATCATCGCCTCGACGCGGGCATTGTCGACCCGGACATTGCGCCCGAGATTCCAGCCGCGCGCATCATAGCCCAGATCGCCGAGCAGGGAACGGAGCGGCCGCGTGGAGGCATCGCCGGCCATGAAACCCGGCAGCACCAGCACGCCGTGCCCGTCGCCCTTCGGCAGGGCCCGCATGAGCGGGCGCAGCGCATAGAAGCTGGCGAGCTCGCTCATGGCGCGGGCAGGCTCGGCGAGAGCGAGGAGGGGGGAAGGCGGATGGGCGGCTTTCGCGCTGCCGCGCGGTGCTGAGCCTGCTGTGGTGGCGTTCATGATGTGCTGCGTCCCTTCTTGCTCTGGGTGCCGGTCTTCTTTCGGGTGGTGTTTTTCCCGGCGGTGCGCTTTGTTTTGCCCGGTGCGGCTGTCTTGCGAGCCGGGCGCTTCTTCTCCCCGGCAGACTTCTCATTGGTGGCTTGGCCGGTCGCAGGGCCGGTGGAGGCGTCTTGCGCGGCGTCCCGCAATTCGTGGAAACTTTCCTCGATGCAGGCGATGTAAAAGTCCGGATCGGGCAAGAGTTCCCGGCACGCGGTGAAACAGATCGTCGCCTCGTCGACATAGGACTGCACCGTATGGGCCACGCCCATGCCGTCCGTCAGGCAGATAAGACCCATCTGGCTCTCCAGCCGCGCACCGCACGAATAGATCGGCACGGGCGGGCCCGGGACATTGGTGACGACGGTGGAGAAAGGCTGCTTGACCCGTTCTGACAGGCCAAGCTGCGTATACAGCCGCGCGCCCAGCGACATGTAGAGCGCGGGGCTGACCTTGCTCACCTCGGTCATGTTGCGTGCGCCTAGGGCATTGGTCATCGCTTTCGAATTGACCGTGTGTTCATGGACATATTCCAGCCGGCGGACCGGTTCGGCGATATGTGTGCCGAGCGGCGCGATCATCGCAGCGACCTGGTTGCCCATATCCCCTTTCTCGTCCTTCTCGCGCACGGATATCGGCGCCATTGCCGTCATCGTTCGCTTCGGCAGGTCGTCCTTCGCCGTCAGGTATTTGTGCAGCCCGCCGCCGATGATGGCGAGGAAGACATCGTTGACCTTGCAACCGGGCGACAGCGCGCGGATCGCCTTGATATCGGCGAGCGGGACGCTGACGCCCTGGACCACCCTGTGCGGGGAAATCTTGCGGTTGAAGCGGGTGCGCGGGGCAACGAGGTCGGTCGTGACCCTGAAATCTTTCGCCGCCAGCCCCTTGATCGCCTTGGCCAGCCCGGGCGCGGCGCGGGCGGCAACGTCGATCTGCTTCATCGGATTGGTCAGCGCGTTGAAATAGCTCTTGCCCAGCAATTCGGCGGCATTCGGTATCTTTTCCGGCTGCCACGTATCGGGCTCGCTCGGCGGCGGGGCAGCCGGGTCCAGCGTGTGCATGGCTTCCAGCAGGTCGACACCGCTCATTCCGTCGATCGCCGCGTGGTGCACTTTCGTGACCATGGCGTAGCTGCCCTTCGGCACGCCTTCCACGTTCTCCAGCCCTTCGACGACCGTGAACTCCCATGGCGGCCGGGTGAGGTCGAGCGGGCGGGCGAAGATGCGCGCCGCCTGGATGCACAATTGCCGCCAGTCGCCCGGTTTCGGCAGGGCGAGGTGGCGTACGTGGTATTCGAGATCGAAATCGGGATCTTCGACCCAGTACGGATAGTCGAGATCGAAGGGCACGCGCACCAGTCGCTGGCGAATGGTGCGGGACAGCTGCATGCGGCTTTCGAAGAAGGCGAGGATATCCTTGAACCGGACGAAGCCGCCCGGCGCCGTTTCCGGATTGTAGATGAGTATCGAGCCGATATGCATCGGCGAATTGCGCGTTTCCAGCGCGACGAAGCTAGCATCCATGCCTTGTAGCTGGCGCAACGATCTCTCCCCCACGGAACCGGCCCGCCCCGGTTTGTCCGGGGTCATCGCCGTTTGCCCTGCGATTTTTAACCGCAGGAAATCATGGCGTAACACGCAAAAGACTTTCGTCAAGTTGCGCTCATTTCCGCTAACGCGAACGTAAAGTGCGCGTCGGTTCGCCTGCGACAATCCGTGACAAAATACCGCCTTGCTAGCCGACCGTGCCTCGGCCAGCAGGTGCAGCGGGCGGGGCGACGATAGCGAAAGGCTGGCGAATGCCGCGTAATACCCTGATTTCCATGCTTCCCCTGCTTGCCATTGCGTCGGCTTCCATGCCCGCCATGGCACAGGACACAGGCGACACGGCGTCGGTCGATCCCGAGACCGGCGAGATCGTCGTCGTGGCGCCGCGCCTTCGCGGGCAGGTCGATACCGATGTGCCGCCGCTGCTGGAACTGGATGAGGAAGATATCGAGGCGTATGGCGTCGGCTCGATCGAGGAACTGGTCGAGGCGCTGGAACCTGCATCGGGATCGTCCCGCGGGCGCGGCGGTGGCCGCCCGGTCTTCCTGGTCAACGGTATCCGCATCGGGTCCTTCCGCGAGTTTCGCAGCTATCCCCCCGAAGCCATTCGCAAGGTCGAGGTCCTGCCCGAAGAAGTCGCCCAGCGTTTCGGCTTTCCGCCCGATCGCCGGGTCATCAATTTCATCCTCAAGCCCGATTTCCAGAGCCGCGAGATCGAGGCGGAGCTGGAGGCACCGGACCGGGGCGGTTACGTCCAGACCGAACAGGAATTCACCTGGCTGCGAATTTCACCGGACGGGCGTCTGAACTTCAATCTGGAGCATAACGACAGTGGCTTGCTGACCGAGGCGGAGCGCGACATCGTGCAGACCGCCGCCAGCATTCCGGGCGTCCCGACCGATCCCGACCCCGCCGCGGCGCGCAGTCTCGTCGCCGATTCCCGCAGTTTCGAAGCGACTGCGAACTGGGCTGCGGCGCTGGTGGAAAGCGGCACGTCGCTGACGCTGTCGACCGGATACGAGCATTCCGACAGCCTCAGCCTGTCGGGCCTCGACAGCGCATTGCTGGTGGCTCCCGACGGGACCAGCGTGCTTCGCACCTTCGATGCGGATAATCCGCTGACGCGCGAGACGAACAGCGATACCATCACCCTTGCCGGAAGCTATGCAAGGGCGCTGGGAGACTGGCAATTGACGGCTACGCTCGATTCCAGCGTTTCGGACAGCCGCACGCGGATCGACCGCGCTGCCGATACCTCGGCGCTGGAAGCTGCTGCACTAGCAGGCGCTTTCGACATAACGGGCGATCTGCCGCCGCTCGGCGAGGCCGGTTTCGATACGGCGCGGACCCGCAATTATGCCGGCGCGACAAAGGCGACCCTGCGGGGCCGCCCCGTCCTGCTGCCGGCAGGCGAACTGGGCGTGACGCTGGATGCGGGCTACGACTGGTCGCGCATCGAAAGCAGCGATACCCGCAGCCTGTCCGATGCACAGCTGACGCGCGGCACCGTGTCTGGCGGCGTGAACGTGAACGTACCGATCGCCAGCCGCCGTGAAGGCTTCCTGGAGGATGTCGGCGAACTTTCCGCAAACTTCCAGGCGCGCGCCGACCACCTGTCCGACTTCGGCACGCTGTTCGACTGGAGCGCGGGTCTCAACTGGCAACCGCTCGATCGCCTGTCCTTCTCGGCCACCTATGTGAATAGCGAGGCCGCGCCCAGCCTGTCGCAACTGGGCGATCCGCAGACGGTCACGCTGAACGTGCCCGTTTTCGACCTCGCGCGCGGCGACACGTCGCTGGTGACGGTGACGGACGGAGGCAATCCTTTGCTGCCGGCAGAAAGCCAGTCCGACTGGAAGCTGAGCGCGAACTGGGAATTGCCGACGAAAGCCGACTTGCGGCTGAATGTCGATTACATCGACAACACGTCCCGCAATGTCGCCAGCAGTTTCCCGTCGCTGACACCGGCATCGGAGGCGGCATTTCCGGGCCGCGTGACGCGCGCGGCGGACGGTACGCTGGTGGCGCTGGACACGCGCCCCGTCACCTTTGCCGAAACGCGCGCGAGGCGGCTGGTCTTCGGCCTGACCATGCGCGGCCAGATCGGGGCGGAGGAAGAGCGGGGGGGCGGTTCCGGACGCGGCGGACGCGGCGGCGGTCCGCCTGCCGCAGCCTCGCCCGCAGCCGGTGGCACCGGTGAGCGCGGCGGCGGAATGGACGACGGGCGTTTCGCCCGGTTGCAGGAAAGGTTCTGCGGCCTTCCCGAAGGACAGGCGCCCAATCTCGACGGATTGTCGGACCGCTTCCTGCAGCGCCTCCGGGCGGAGGACGGCACGGTCGATCCCGCCCGGGTGGCCGACGCGCAGGAGCGTATCTGTTCCGCCGACGGTCCGCCTGCGCGCGGTGCAGAGTTCGCCCAGTTGCGCGAGCGTTTCTGCGCCGCGCCGGAAGGGACGATTCCCGACCTCACGGGGTTGCCGGAAAAACTGCTCGAACGCCTGCGCGGCGAAGATGGGGAGATCGACCCGGAGCGCGTGGCGCAGGCCCGTGAACGCTTCTGCGGCGAGGATGGCGAGACACCGCGTGCATCCGGCGGAGGCGGCGGCAACGCTTCCGCACCTGCCATCGGACTGCCGGGCCGCGGCGACGGCCCGCGCCGCCCGCGCTATTTTCTCAATCTCAGCCATTCGGTCGAAC